>LFRX01000047.1:44606-47418 GCA_001512985.1 Acholeplasmatales bacterium DTU056 | reverse complement strand
AGAATTAGGCGGACTTGCGGTAATTGGTACTGAAAGACATGAATCACGTCGTATTGATAACCAATTACGTGGTCGTTCTGGGCGTCAAGGGGATCCAGGTTATTCAAAATTTTATCTATCAGCAGAGGATGAACTATTAGCGCGATTTGGTAGTGAACGTTTCAAAGCAATGCTTGGAATGTTAGTTAATCGTAAAGATGGTGGTGGTGAAATTCCACTTGAATCCAAAATGTTTTCACGGTTTGTAGAAAGCGCACAAAAACGTATTGAAGGTAATAACTTTGATATGCGTAAAACAACATTGCAATATGACGAAGTCTTGCGTAAGCAACGTGAAGTAATCTATGAGCAACGTCATCAAATTCTATTCCATGATGATATCGAACCGATCATTTTAAAAATGATTCGTAATGTTGCTAGTCGGGTAATATCAAATCATCTATTAGATCATGGTAAGAATCCACTTGTTGATCATAAATCATTATTTAACGAACTTGATGGCAATTATTTTCCTAAAGAGTTTTTAACTGATGATAGTTTTAAAGGATTAACTTTAGATCAGGCGATTGAGTTATTCTATAATAAGTGTATAGAATTATTAAACGAAAAGAAAGAAAAATTTCCAAGTGAAATTTATAACGAGTTTTTAAAAGTTATTTTATTACGAGTCGTTGATACATATTGGATGGAACATATTGATGCAATGAGCGAATTGCGTCAAGCTGTGCGCTTACAAGCATATGCCCAAATTAACCCATTACGCGAATATCAAGAAGTCGGCTTTGAAATGTTTGAAAATTTAATCAATAATATAGAAAATGACACAGTAAGATTTTTGAACCGTTCACAAGTTCGTGATAACTTACAACGAGAAGTTGTTGTCCAAATTACATCAACCTCTTCAGGCTCAGATGAACCAGTTAAACGTAAACCAGCCAAAACCCAAAAAGTTGGGCGTAATGACCCTTGCCCATGTGGTAGTGGTAAAAAATATAAACAGTGTTGTGGAAGAGAATAAATTGATCTAGATGGAAGTGATGCGATGGAAAATTTTGAAATAAGTCGCCATATCGAGGACTTTACGGAAAGACTTACTGATTTAAAAGACGTCTTACAAATTGACAATTTACAAAAAAAAATTGCTAGTTTAGAAGAAGAAATGATGGCCCCTGCATTTTGGGATAATCCAGATCATGCCCAAAAAGTGTTGAAATTATTAAAGCAAGATAAAGATATTTTAGAAAAATATCTAACAATTGCTAAATTGTTAGATGATTTAGAAGTTTATTTTGCTATGCATAAAGCTGGAGAAGAAGGGTTGCTATCAGAAATTGAAAATCTTATTTTAGAAATTGAAAAATTTTTATCGAACTTTGAAATTGAAATGTTATTAAATCACGAATATGATGATGCCAGTGCGTATATCGAACTTCATCCTGGAGCAGGTGGCACCGAATCACAAGATTGGACTTCGATGCTGTTTCGAATGTATCGAAGATATGCTGAGAAGAAAGGCTATGAGTTTGAAATAATAGATTATCAAGAGGGTGAAGAAGCTGGGATTAAAAGTGTATCCTTTATCATTCATGGCCCAAAAGCCTACGGATATTTGCGAAGTGAACATGGGGTTCATCGATTAATTAGAATTTCTCCTTTTGATAGTAATGCCCGCCGTCATACATCTTTTTGTGCATGTCATGTAACTCCAGATATTGAAGAAGAAATAAATATTGAAATTAAACCCGATGATATTCGGGTCGATACTTTCCGATCAAGTGGTGCTGGGGGGCAACATGTTAATAAAACTGACTCAGCAGTTCGAATTACCCACTTACCAACAGGAATTGTGGTTACTTGTCAAAGCGAACGTAGTCAAATTCAAAACCGCGAACGCGCTATGAAAATCTTAAAAGCTAAACTTGTCCAACGGGAATATGAAGCCCAACAACGTCGACTAAAAGAAATAAGCGGTGATATTGACGAAATAAGTTTTGGAAGCCAAATTCGTTCATACATTTTTCACCCATATTCTTTAGTAAAAGATCATCGAACTAATTATGAAACTAGCGATATTATGAGTGTGATGGATGGAGAAATTGATGATTTTATTAATGCTTATTTAAAATCAAAATATAACAAGAGGTAGCATATGAAATATTTCTTAACAAAAGAAAGAATTAAAGAGTGGTTATATATTAATCTAGGTATTTTGTTAATGGCCTTGGCATATAGCTTTTTCTTAGAACCCAAAAACATCGTAATAGGTGGAGTTTCTGGTTTAGCAATCATTTTTAAACATTTATGGAATTTAGACCCAGCTTTTGTTATTTTAGTTTTAAATGTTGCTTTGTTGCTTATTGGTTTATTCATTCTTGGGAAAGACTTCTTTATTAAAACGATTTATGGGTCATTAATTTTTCCGCTATTTGTTAAATTGCTAAGCTTACTTGCTCAGGCTATTAATTTTAAACTAGATGATTTCTTTTTAATAGTGGCATTTTCTTCAATTCTTTCTGGTGTTGGTTTGGGATTAGTAATTAAACATGGGGGAACAACTGGTGGAACTGAAATTCCTCAAAAAATCTTATTTAAGTTATTTCATATGCCATTCTCCGTATCCTTATATATTTTAGATGGATTAGTAATCGCCGCCGCATACATCGTATATCGAAATATTGAAGTCATTTTATATGCATTAATTTACCTTGCAATTGTTGGCTTAGTAATTGATGCGATTATTTTTAGTGGCTTTAATAAACGGGCAGTCTATATTATTTCAAAAAAACACGACCAAATCAAAGAGCGTTTATTA
>LFRX01000047.1:42657-44562 GCA_001512985.1 Acholeplasmatales bacterium DTU056 | reverse complement strand
AAAAAATGTTATTGTGTGTTTTATCAAGTGCTGAATATTATAAATTACGAACTATAATTGAAGAAATTGACCCAAATGCATTTTATTTTGCCGTGCGAGCAAGTGAAGTTCGCGGAGAGGGTTTTACTTATGAACGACAATAATATTACAATTTTGAATGTTACGAAAAAGAATAAGAAGTTTATTGTAGAAACGACAAAAGATACCATTGAACTTGATGAAGACACCATAATCCAATATGGTGTCTTTAAAGATAAAGTATTTACAACAGAAGAATTCGAACAAATAATTTTAAAAGGTTTAGAAAACAAATCACTTTTAAAAGCACTTAATTATATATCCTATCAAGTTCGTTCAGAAAAAGAAGTAATTGATTATCTTAAAAATAATCAATTACCAAGTCAAATCATTGAGTCAATTATTCAAAAACTAAAACAATTAGGCTATTTAAACGATGAACGCTTTGCTTATGATATTTTTGAATATGAAAGCAAAGTTAAATTACATGGACCTTTCTATATTGAAAATAAATTATATAAAAAGGGAATTAATAAAGACTTAGTTAACGCAGTTATCCAATCTTATACCATAGATTTACAAATTGAAAATATTCAATTAATTATTAATAAAGAAATTAATAAACTACTAAAATATCCGGTCCGTAAACAAAAGCAATTACTATGTAATAAACTTATTCAAAGAGGATATGAAAGTAGTATTGTTTTTGAACAAGTTAATCACCTTAACCTTGTTGATGAAAGTGATGAAAGTTTGCAAAAAGATTTACGAAAGCTATTAAAAAAATATGAACAAAAAAATCTATCCACGCAGGAACTAAAATCAAAAATTATTGCCAATTTACTTAATAAAGGGTATGAATACGCAAATATCATCGAAACATTTGCAAAATTTGAATATTAGAAATTTGTGTTCATATTATTTATTGGGTGGTTTTCATGAATCAAAAGAAAAAAGGTCCAGTAAAGCCCACCAACGATGAACGATTAGTTGCATATAAAGATTTAGAGCGAAATATCGTTAATGAAATTTCTAATGAATTTTATACAAAAGAAAAAGGAAAACAAGAAAAGAAACGCTAGCAGTTAGCTAGCGTTTTTGATTATTAATATTTCTAATTTTTGGAAATGTTGAATATGTAAAAAAAATGCTATAATGTGTGTAGTTTTATCGATTCAAGTTTGGAAAGGGGAATAGGGGATGACCTTAGAACAACGATATGTTTTGTGTTTGTTAAATAATAAGCCATTTAATCCTAATTTATTTTCAAATTTAAATTTTGATACAGTAATTGATATTTTATTAGAGCACAAAATTTTTTTACATTATAACCACTTTTAAATCAAAATATTATAGATCCAAAAACTAAAACAAGAGCTAATCAAATTTATCTTTCGAATGTTTTATATAAAAAGGTTTATTTTGAATTTTTTAAAAAACTAGTAAATTTCTTAGATGAACATAAAATTGATTATTGAATTTATAAAGGACAAGTTTTGCAATTATTACTATATGAAAATAAGCAAGTAAGAATGTTTAGTGACATTGATTTATGGATTTTAGGGATTAGTTTTGATGATTTTTATCATTTGCTAAGTAAATCTAATTTTGATGTAACTGGATACAAAATTATTGGACACAAAGATATAGAAATTAAGTTAAATGTTATTTATAAAGATGTCAAATTTACTATTGAAGTAAAACAAAAAAATCACCATAGTGCTATTTATACGAAAAATAAACATTTAGAATTACAATTAACTGATTGTGTTGTTAAAACTTTTTCAATAGAAGATCCATTTTTAATTTTAATGAATTATTTTTATTACTATACTGAAGATATAAATTCAATTATTTTTGATGGAAAAACAATTTTTCAATTGCCAC
>LFRX01000047.1:41894-42594 GCA_001512985.1 Acholeplasmatales bacterium DTU056 | reverse complement strand
AGAGATTATTGATGTGGGAAGAATTAATTGGGATGTACCATTAATTTCTCGTTTTATTGATAAAAAAGAGATTAATCAATTTATGATAAAATATAGAATGGGCGATTTTTTAATTGGGCTAGGAAATAAAAATATTTTTAATTATATTTTTGATACTTTCGTCATTAATCAAAATAAATATCAATATTTCATTAGATTAAAGTCCGATTATATAGAATTAAAAGTTATTTCAAGTGATAACTTTGATAAAAACATGTTGTTATATTTAAATATATATGCTTATCGGCTAGATGGATTTTTTCATAATCCATTTATGCCAATAACTATCCTTAAAGAGCAAGATATTCAAGTTTTTGATAAATTCGTAATTGTTCGTGATGATCAAATGAAATTCAATCGCGAAGCAGCAAATAAACTACCAAAAAATAATCAAAATATTCAAGTAAATCAAATAGACAAAACATTGGTTGTTAAAATACATTTAACACCTTATGAATTAGATGTAACACGAAATATTGGAGTTAATTTTTATGTATATACATTAAATTTAGATGAGCATATTGTTGAACATTATCGTCTTGTTCCAAATTATTCACTTCCATACATATTAAAAGAGGTAAAAGAAGATGAATAAGAAAATGCATACAGTATATCAGGAAATTGGATTACAAAATTTAATTGATTCCATTTGTAATGGAGA
>LFRX01000047.1:39042-41843 GCA_001512985.1 Acholeplasmatales bacterium DTU056 | reverse complement strand
AAAACATAGCTAGTTTTTATTCAATAAGTTCGATTTATAATGGGACTGTTAATGATTTTAAAAAAGCAACAAATTTTATTTTATATTCTCAAAAATATTGTCAAATAATTGAGCTAGTTATTAACAATTTTACTAAATTTTCATATCAATCAGATTTAATTAAAAATTTCTATAATGATTTATTAACAATTTTTAACAATGAAACCTTTAAACAATTTTTCTTAGAAACTCAAAAAGCAAGTGATGCTTTAAATAAGATATTAGTTTTTCAAATTGATTATAGTAATAATAAAATTAATCAACTAACAGAAACAAAATCATCAATTCGGAGAAAAATGGAAAATTTACTTGACCAATTACAAATACCTTATAGTGCAATGGGATATGTAGCGGGAAATTTTAATGATTTCTTAGATATTCAAAAATTAAAAAAAGTTTATACAAATGAATTTAAAATAATTGAAAATTTTTATAAACGATACTATAAATTTTCATTTTATAATTTTAAAAATATATATCAAAATTTACAGTTTTATCTTCAAATGAAACATTTTTTTATATCAATTAGCAATTATAATATTCCATATTTTCGAGCACATATTAATGAACAAAGAATAATTGAACTTGAAACAATGTATGATATTAGTTTAATTAATAGAGTAGAAAAAATTATTCCCAATGATTTTAAAATTGATCAAAATGATCCTAAAATTATTATAATCGCAGGAGCTAATAGTGGCGGAAAAACTAGCTTTATTCGTGCTATTACTATAAATCTATTATTGTTTAATGCCGTTGGGTATGTGTTTGCTGAGTATGCTAATTTACCAATTTTTTCTGAAATTATCGCCATATTTAACACTTATAGTATATCTAATAAAGCAATTAATTTTTGTAAATTAGAAGAAGAATTAAAAAATTGTGATGACAATTCAATTATAATTTTTAATGAATTATTTTCTGAATTAGATGAAGATAAAGCATTAGAGATATTTAAACGAATGTTTCCAACCTTTTATCAAACAAATAAAATTTTTATTATGGTCACACATTGTCTTGATATAATTAATTATTTAAAAGAATATAAATTTTTACAATTTTCGCCACAAATCGACAAAAAAAATAATTATAATAGAACATATGTTATTCAAAAAAATTTAGATAATTATAATACCTTTGTAGAGTCAATCTTGCAAAAATATGGCTTATTAAGAGAACAACTATTTAATGACCTGGTAGGTGAAAAAAATGAATAATAGTTTTTTATTTCCATACGATTCAATACCAGGGATATTAATATATGATGAAAAAGATTTAGAGTTGGAAAGATTTATTAGTTATTTTGTTAGTTCGTCAAAAAGTAAAAAAGATATCATTAAAATTTTGGAAGTTTTTGAAACAAATCAAGATAATATTTTACTAAGGCAGGAATTATTTTGTGAATTAACTACCAGAAGTAGTATTTTTCATAAACTATGCGAATCGTTAAGCAATATTCAAAAATTGCAATCTGAATATTACGAAAAAAAATTATCTTTTTAAAATATAAAACTGATTTAACATACAGTCAAGAATTTTTTGGAAGTCTATTTAAGGATTTATGTTTATTAGTTTCATTATTAATCGATGAATACTGTAATATGTATCATTTTTTACAGCGCACAAATTCAAAAGTTTTACAAAATTTATTTAATCAAATAAAAAGTAAAGTAGAAAATCCTGCTTTTATTGAGTTGCGAAAATTTTGTGTTGAGTTAAGTTATGAAAAATTTACTTCATTCATAATAAAATTAAATGATCAATTTAGAATTATTTCTGTTGAAGCATTATTAACAGAAAAATCCAATAGTTATAGCTTACCTAAAAATGACGATTTATATTGGAAGTTAGCAATCTATTCCAAAATTACATTAACCCAATATTTAACTAATATATTAGATCAACTATTAATTTTTGATCATTATATCAAGGAAATGGATTTTATCAAATTTGTTTATCAATATTACCAAATATTAAGCCAAAATAATTTGTTATTTTGTTATCCATCAATTTCAAAAGAAATTTATTATTATCAAGTAATGTTATATGATAATTTACAATTATTTACCGAAAATAAAATGAAATATAACAAAATCAATTTAAAAGAAAACACATATGGATTAATTTGTTTTGATAATACTAATTCGTATCGTAGACAATTATTACGTACCTTAGCAATAAATCAAATCCTAGCACAAAGTGGAATGCCATTATTAGCTAATAAAGCCAATATGAATGTAAAATCATGTTTAATTATTCAGTTAAGTTCTTCTGAACACCATAAACAAATCGGTGGTCGATTTGAGTATGATTGTTATAAAATAGCAAATTATTTAAAAGAAATTAGACTAAACACACTTCTAATTTTAAATGAAGTGTTCGAATCAACTGATGAAATTAATGCTACCAAAGCTTTAATAACTATTTTAGATTATTTAACATATAAAGATGTTAAATGGATAATTGGGACAAGATTGGGGTTATTAGTTGATCAAATTAATATAAATACAAAAGGTTATTGTAATATTGAATTTATTAATGGGATTGGGGAATAAGAAGAAAATGGGAAAATTTTTTTAATAATTAAAATTTGGATTAAAAGTTTTTGGTTATTGTTTAAATTAAGAAGTAATCAATTACCAGTTTTAAATAAACACTATCGAAAAGTAAATAATCGTTTTATTAATAAGGAAGAACGACTGAATGTTAAAGAGACAATTGAGTTAGTTTCTAAACATGCTCTTTATGCAATTATTGTATTT
>LFRX01000047.1:38657-38899 GCA_001512985.1 Acholeplasmatales bacterium DTU056 | reverse complement strand
AAAAAAAATGTATAAATTAGGATTTAATAAGGTCCAAATTGAGCCTTTGCTAATTATGAATAATTCAAAAGATAAGTTATCATCACCTGATAAAGACAAATTTGTAAAAAATTATATTAAATGTGTACGATACGCCTATAAAAAGTGTAAATCTATTTACTCATCTTTAGATGTTTTTAATAATTCACCAAGTGATAAATATTTTTGTTCACATCAAGTTGGAGATGTGATAACAGTTACTC
>LFRX01000047.1:32839-38600 GCA_001512985.1 Acholeplasmatales bacterium DTU056 | reverse complement strand
ATGATGAAAATTTAATATATCAAAATGATAATATATTACCTTAAGAATGTATGAAGTGTATTTGTTGCAATTACTGTAAAGGTGGATGTATCAGTAAACGTGATTTTTACAATGATGAATATTTGTGTTATATTACTAGACAAATTTATTCTAAACATTATCGATTGATCAAAAATAGTCGAGGTAATAAATTATGAAAACTTTTCTTCGTAACAATTTTAATAATATTAAAATTGTTTTAAAATATGGTGGTCTTAGCGCAGTAATTTTGTTGATATTAATTTTTTTTACTGGGGTAGTGAATCCGATAAATACTGTTTTGTTATCTAATTTAGTTAATGTTGGTATTAATGATTTTAGCAGACATCGAATTAGTAGTAATTTAATTATTTATGCAAGTTTATTTTTGCTAATTTTAGTTTATTATAATGTTTATAATTTAATTTACGATTACTTAAAAGTAAAAATTTCTCAAAGGATGCGCGATCAACTATTACCAGTTATTATCCATAAAACATACAAATTAGAATATAGTAATTTCGAAGATCCTGAAATTCGTAATTTAATCTCTCGGGTAGGTTCTTCCCCAGATATACAATTTACCACGATTTTTTGGCAGTCCTTATATTTACCAAGTGCGATAATTTCTTTAATTGGCTATCTAGTAATTTTCCTTAAGACAAGTTATTCACTATTAGTATTTATTTTGCTTATTTCTTTTATTGCCATTTGGATTGAATTAAGAGCTTCTAATGATAAATATCAACATCAAATTGCTAAGACTATAGAAACAAGAAAAGCTAATTATTTATCACATTTAATTACAAGTAAAGAGGCTTTACATGAAAATCGTACTTTTCAAAGTTATGAATATTTGAATAATCAATGGAAAAATTTGCAAACTGAATTAACTAAATCAAAGATGCGGTTAAATATTAAATTAGCAAGAAAAAGTAGTCGCGTTTCGATTTTATCTGCTTTAATCACGCTTTGTTCAATAAGTTTTTTTATTTATTTACTTTCAAAAGACATTATTGATTATGGAAACTTTGTGGCCTATATTAGTGCAATTATTGTTTTGATTGATTTAGTGACATGGGAAATTCCTTATAGTTTATCTCAATTGAATACTTATTCAATGTATTGGGTAGATTTTGAAAAGTTTATGAATTTAAATGAAGAAGATAATGATGGTTATATTGATATCGATAATTTTGAAAAAATTGAATTTCGTGATGTTTATTTTAAATATCCCAATAGTGAGGTAGAAGTTCTAAAAGGTTTAACTTGTACTATTCATAAAAATGATTCAATTACAATCGTGGGGCCAAATGCCGCCGGCAAATCAACAATGATTAAATTACTCCTTCGATTATACAAACCACAACGAGGAGTTATCTTAGTGGATAATTATAATTTAAACGACTTAACTAAAAAAAGTATTATTAAATTATTTTCACCTGTTTTTCAAGAATTTTATAATTACAAGCTAACAATAAGAGAAAATATTGCTTTTGGTAATATTGAAGAGATTGATAATGACGAACAACTATTTGAAGCCATTGAAGCTGTAATGCTTAAAGATGATTATGAAAAATTTCCGGCTGGACTTAATACTTATTTAGGCAAAGTATTTTATGATGGGATCGATTTAAGTGGTGGACAATGGCAAAAGGTAGCTCTAGCGAGAGCATTTTTTTCTAATTCACCAATTGTAATTTTGGATGAACCGACTAGTGCCCTTGATCCAAAAATGGAAGCAAAGATTTATGAAGATTTTAAAAAGATTATTCCTAATAAAACATCTATTTTTATCTCGCATCGTTTGGGAATTGCTAGGTTAAGTCAAAAAATTTTAGTAATTGATGATGGGAAAGTAATTGAAGAAGGTACGCATGAAGAATTGATGCAAAAACAAGGACAATATTATCAAATGTTTACGGCCCAATCTGAGTGGTATAGGTGATAATATGCGGTTGTTTTGGAAAATTTGGAAAATTATATTTAAAGTAGCTTTTTTTCCAACGGTTTTAATGCTATTGTTACTTATAGTTAGTGGAGCACTAACTGGTGTTTTAACATATTGTTTAAACTTATTATTCCAAAATGTCTATTTATATTTACAAAACGAAGCTACTTTGCAACAGGTAATTTTATTTGGTGGAATTGTAGGCGGACTATATTTATTAGAATATTTATTAAAAATCATGTTAGTATTTATTCGACCCAACTTTTTGGAGAAAATTAAGATTAATGTCTTGAATAATGTTCATCAAAGTATTAGTTTAATTCCAATGGAAGAATATGAAAATCTATCAATTTACAATGACATCTATATGGTTAATAACTTTGTCAATGGCCCGCATTTTATGATATTTTTCTTTGGTAGTTTAAGCATTATTACTACTATTATTTCTTTAGTTAGTATTATTGTGGCCTTAGCATTATTTAGTCCGTGGTTAATTTTAATAGCATTATTAAGTATTTTACCAATTTTTATATTACGTTTAGTTCGTGGTAAGCAATATTATCAAATGCAAGTTTATCAAGCCCCAAAACAACGCTTTTTAAATTACCTTTTTAGTTTGTTTATTGATCCATTCAGTTTACGGGAAATGCGTTGTTATGGATTTAATGATTATTTAGAACAAAAATGGGTTGAATTAAATAAAGATGTAACAAATGAAGAATTTTGTTTTACAAAAAAATCTTCACTTTATCAATTAGGAGCAGATTTATTTAAAACTTTTGGATTGGCACTAGCAATAGTTTTAATTATCATTTTAACATTTAACAATAAAATTACCTTTGGGCAGTTTGGAACAAGTTTAATTATTTTTCGTAATGTACAAAGTTCATTTCATTCTATTTTAAATCAATTAGCCCAAATTGCTTCTAAAATGCCATATTTAGGCAAAGTATTTATAATTTTTGATAAAGCTAAGCAATATCAAGAAATAGGAAAAAATCAATTCGAAAATTTTAATGAAAATATTGAATTGGAAAATGTTTCATTTTACTATCCTTCTAGTAATCATAAAGTTTTAGAAGATATTAATTTAAAGATTGAAAATGGAAAACTAATCGCTATTGTTGGAGAAAATGGTGCCGGCAAAACTACTTTAGTTAAAGTATTAATGGGATTATTTAAGCCAACAAGTGGTGTTGTTAAATATGATGGGGTAGATATCAATTATTATCAAAGCCAAAGTATTACTAATGACACATCAGCTGTTTTTCAAAATTTTACTCGTTATGCTTTAAGTTTACGTGAAAATGTGGCTATTAGTGATATTAGAAATATCGATAATGATGACAAGATAATTAGTTGTTTAGAACAAGTTGATTTAACTGATTTACTACAAAAATGCAATTATCAATTAGATTGTAATTTACGCAAAGATTTCGGTGGATTAGAATTATCTGGAGGGCAATGGCAAAAGGTTGCTATTGCAAGAGGAATTTTTCGTCAAAGTAATTTAATAATATTTGACGAACCAACTGCTGCAATAGACCCATTATTAGAAAATAAAATATTTGCATTATTTAAAGAATTGACAAAAGATCGAACAAGTATTTTAGTGTCGCATCGTATCGGCCCAACCAAGATGGCTGATGAAATTATTGTTCTTGAAAAAGGAAGGATTGTTGAAAAGGGTACATTTAAGGAACTTATGGATTTAAAGGGGAAGTATTATGAACTATACACATTGCAAGCACAGTGGTATCAGGAATAACTGTTTTTGGTAAAAATTGTATATTTAAAACTATAAAAACGCATACAAAAATATGACATAATATGATATAATTATAATAGGGGATGGGTAATCTCCTATCTTTTTTATAAAAATAATACTAGAGGGACTAAAGAAGAAGATGAAGCGAAGAATAATAAATTATATTTTAATAATGATGATTTTACTAGTAGGATTTAGTGGAATACCAAAAAGCTATGCTAGTGAAGTTGAATTAAAAATAAATAATAAAACTGTTACTTATCGTGGAACAAATATCGCGGTTACTATCCCAAGTGAATATGTAAAACCCGAAACTGAATTTAGAGGTGTATGGGTAACCCCAATCGTAAGTGACAATTTAGCAAAGTTTATCAGTGTTGAACAATACAAAGCCGAAATTACCGAAGTATTGGATATTATGGAATATTATAACTTAAATGCATTAATATTCCATGTAAGACCATTTAATGATGCTTTATATCGTTCAAAACTAAATCCGTGGTCAAGTTATCTTGTTGGGTTTGGCGTTGATCCGGGATGGGATCCACTACCTTGGATTATTGAAGAAACGCATAAACGCGGAATAGAGTTTCATGCATGGCTTAACCCATACCGTATTACGAATAAACAAGCTGGGGATCCAGTAACTGTTGCTCATAAATATCGCAATTATCCGAGAAATGCTGCAAGCAATCCGGAAAATATATTAGTAAATAGTAATGGCGAAAGAGCAATCTTAAATCCAGGAGAACCTGCTGTTCGTGAATTTTTAATCGAAACAGTTTTAGAATTAATGGAAAATTATGATATTGACGCAATCCATTTTGATGATTACTTTTACATTGATGGAATTGATGATTCACATACTCGGGCCAAATATAATACGCAAGGATTAAGTGTGGCTGATTGGCGTCGCCAACAAATTGATATTTTCATTCATGATTTAAGTGTAGCAATGCGTGAATTTAATCAAAGAAATAACCGGTATGTACAATTAGGAATATCACCTACTGGTATATATAAAAATGGCGGTAGTGGTTTTGCTTATGGTGGACAAGACCGATATGACAGCAATGGTAATTTCATTACCAATGGCTCTAATACTGGTGGTCAAGAACATTATGCTTCATATTTATATTCAAATACCAAAAAATGGGTTGACAACGAGTGGATCGACTACATCATTCCGCAAACCTACTGGGCTTTTACTCACCCCTCAGCCGCATATGCCGATGTGGTAGACTGGTGGGCTAAAGTAGTTCGTTATAAAAAAGTAAATTTATATACTGGTATGGGAATTTATATGTCAACATCAGGTGGTAATTATTCTTGGGGATTGAATGTTGATGAAGCCGCAATGCAAGTCTTATATAATACTAAACACGAACATGTTCGTGGAACAAGTATTTTTAGTTATACCGAATTAAAATATGCTTACTTTAATGACTTGCGTGGAAATTCTAATCGAATTCGAACCAAAAATGGTTTAGAAAAATTACGTCAATACTGGAATTCTCCGAGCATTATGCCAGAACTTCGCACCTATAACTCAGTATATTTAAATAAAGTCACTAACTTACAAGCTTTAATTACTGAAAAAGGTGTAGACATTAGTTGGAATAAAATTCCTGAGGCTAGTAAATATGCTATTTATCGTTCAAGTACTCCGAACTTTACTGTTAATGAGTTGATTGCGGTGGTGGGGCACGATAGTGAAACTAGCCGGGTTCATTATATAGATAAGGACTTAACTGTTGAGTCATATTATAAAGTAGTGCCAATTTCTAAAACAAATACCTTAGGTGAAGAATCTACTATCCAAGCATCATTTTATAACCAAAATGAAATTGGAGAAATCAAGCCACGAATAATTAGTATCGGTTATCCCGGTGAACAATTTACATTAGTTTTTGATAAGCTAGCGGGAGTAAATGATGTCACTTACTGGTTAGAGTATTCACATGATTTATTAAATTGGAATTTACTTAATATACCATTAGTTGATTTAGGTACATATTATGGTG
>LFRX01000047.1:14210-32811 GCA_001512985.1 Acholeplasmatales bacterium DTU056 | reverse complement strand
AGCGGTAATTGAGGTCGATTATAAAGAAGTTCCAAAATTGCTTCCAATTAATCGGATTTCGATAAGTGGTGTCCCTAAAGCTGGGACATATGTGGAAGCATTTTGGAATGCTATAAATATTGATTTTTATCAAGATATTCAATATATTATTGAGTATTCTTATGATAAAGTAAATTTCTTTGAGACTGAACCAGATTATTATATTGATAATCGTAATCGTATAAGATATCGACTATATATTCCAAACAAAGATACTGTGTATTTACGAATAAAACTTGTTCATGAGTTTTCCGGTCAAATTGTAATCGGAACTCCAATCGTAGTATCAATTACAAGAAATCCGGTTTTAGATCATTTTGAAGTGTTCTTACGTCGATACCAAAATCAAGTAGAAAATATTTTAAGATAATTAAATCCATCCTTAAATGGATGGATTTTTTTGTATAAAAAAGAATATTTTACCAATAATATCTATTGGAGGTATCGGTTATGAATAGTTTAACTCAGAAAGAACAAATGTATCTTAATGAACAAAAACAACAAGAAGAATTATGTATTAAAAAATACAAACAAGCCGCAACTCAAGCTGAAGATCCAGAATTACAAGATTTGTTTAATCAATTAGCAAATCAAGAACAACAACATTTAAATACTATCAATCAAATTCTAGGTGGCACCATTCCACAAGTCAACCAACAACCAAAACCGGAAGATAATAAATACTATAATCGCCCAAATCCAGGTGGTATGCCGAAAGCTAGTCAAAAAGATATCGATTTATGTATTGATTTGCTAAATACCGAAAAATATGTGTCTTCAGTATATAACACGGCTATCTTTGAGTTTAATAATCACGAAATTCGCAATGTTTTAAATCACATTCAAAAAGAAGAACAAGAACATGGGGAAAAAATTTATAACTTTTTGAAAAGTAGAAATGCTTATAATGCCCAAGCATAAAAAAAGGCTATTTATTCATAATGAATAAATAGCCCTTTTTTAATCAATATTTTTAAAATATGTTTTTAAAAAAGCTAATACACCATTATTCTCAACACTTGGAATTATACAATCGGCTACTTCTAATAATTCCTTGCGAGCATTCGCTACGGCTATTCCTAGTTTTGCAAAAGTTATCATTTCTAAATCATTATGACCATCACCAATAGCAATTAAATTATTAGGCGATATTTGATAATAATCACATATATATTGTAATGCATTAGCCTTTGAAGTTTGAGGATGGTAAATTTCGCTAATGATTTCCTGGTCACTATACCAAATTCGGATATTAAAGAATTGATAATATTTTGTATTAACAAGTTCTAGTAATCTTTCACTACTACCAGGTTTAGTAATTAAGATTGCCCCATGGGGATCGGATGGTAAGATATTTGCAAAATCGCCAATTTCAATATTGTTTCCGTTAGTAAATAAAAATGGTTTTATTGCCTCATTTTCTTCCCATAAATAAACATCATCACGAATTTCACAAAAGGCATTAATAAAAACATCATTAATATCGGAAAAGAAATTAATTAAAACTTCTTTTTTTACAAATAAAGATTTGGTTGGGAAAGAAGAATCTATTGGATGATGAATATAACTACCATTATAGTTAATAATTGGCATATTTAGTTCTAATAAATCATAATAATACTTACTTGAACGATATGGCCTTCCGGTAGCAATAATAATCGGATGATATTTATTTAATCGGCGTAAATAATTGAAAGTATCAGCATCAATGGTAGTTCGATCAGTTATTAAAGTTCCGTCAAGGTCTAAAGCAATATAAGTTTTTGTATTTTTATTCATTAAATTCACCTTTCAATATCTTATCACAACTTCATTTTTTGTGCAATAAAGATTCTATTAAATAAATTTTTAGTATGTTGAAAAAAAATATATTATGTAGTAAAATGAATATATAAATTAACAATGTTGGGTGAAAGTGATGTTTTTATCCTTTAGTGAGACAGTTAAGAAAATAATTAACGAAATGCTTTCCAAATTCGATTTAAGCAATTTAATGATTTTATTTTTTGGAATTATTATTGGTTTTTTATTATGCATAGCAATTTATATAGTAATTGTTATTTCAACACTTAAAAAAAGTGATAAAATAGAACCAATTAAATTAGATCATATCGAAAACATTAAGATTAAACGTGTAATTGAAAATGCTAAGGAAGAATATCTAGAGTTACATGCTAAAGAATCAACTGGGAAAAAAGTTGAAGCACTTGGTCATTTATCCTGGCAAATCATTAAAGATATCGCTAAAATTTATTATCCAGATTCACCATACCCAACATATGAATTGTCTATTGATGAAATGATTCGTTTAAATTATTATATTACAAAGCGAATTGAGAATTTATTTTCTAATCGGGTATTACGAACATTTACAAAAATTAAAGTGTCACAAATCTTAAAATTGATTGATTTAAAACGGAAAATTGATGAAAATAAAGTTGTAAAATTTGCTCAAAAGACGAAAGTCCCAAAAATTTATAAATCAGTGATGACGGTTTTAAATATATTTAATCCGACATTTTGGGTTCGAAAAATGATGATTTCTACAACCATCGAAATAACGACAAATAAAATTGCTTTTATTATTTTAGATGTGGTTGGGGATGAAACAAATAAAATTTATAGTAAAAATCAATCTGTCTTTTCAACCGAAGACGAAATCTCCAAACAAATTGAACAAATGGAATCTTTATTATTAGAAGAAAATAAAGAGTAACGAGGAGGAAGCAATGGCTGAAGAACGAAGAAAAAGCTTTTATATTGCTCGTGTTGGTGATGATAAACCGAAAAAAAGACAGCCCCAAGAAGAACAAACAGATGAAACAAATAAAAAGTTTGTTTCTGAAGGTTTTGTATCTCCATACCATGGACGAAATGTTAAAGACGATTATGTTTTCCCATATGTGAGTTATGGTAATCAAGGACAACAATACGATAGTCTACGTGATAAGCGAAGAATTCCGGAAGAATCAAAACGTAAATATGGTCATGAATATTATGAATTTTCACAAATTATTCAAGGTAGTCGCACACGACAAGAGGAATCAACTAATGAGGAATCTTTAAAAGCAACACCAGAATATGTTGATGAAGAATATGAATATACGGAAAGTGAAGTTGGTAATACTTATCCAAAACAAGTTTTCTATGAGAATAACCGAATAACTCATTATGAAGAAATAAATATCGCTAAAGAAGAAAAACCAGTTAAAGAATCTCAAGAAGTTGTTCGTCCAACTATACATACAAATATTGAACTTGATTCAATGAAAACTCCAAGTATAAAAAAATATTATTATCCACCAATCGAATTGTTAGATCGTAGTAAATCAACTTTATCGACTGATATCGATAGTGTGAATCATCAACGTCGTATTATTGATAGCACATTTCAAGATTTTAGAATTGGAGCTCAAGTCGTTAATTTTACAAAAGGTCCAACTGTGACTTTATTTGAAGTAGCGTTAAATCCTGGAGTTAATGTGGAAAAGGTGAGAACGATTGCTGGAAATTTACAAATGAATCTAGCAGTTCGTTCTATTCGAATCTTGGCCCCAATTCCAGGTAAACCATATGTGGGAATTGAAGTTCCAAATTCTAAAAATGAGATTGTTTATTTTGGCGATTTATTAGCTCGCCCAGAATTTTTAAATGATGGTAATCCATTAAATGTTGTTTTGGGATTAGATATTTCAGGAAAACCAGTGTATGCAGATATTTCTAAAATGCCGCATGGATTGATTGCTGGGGTGACTGGTAGTGGTAAAAGTGTGTGCATTAACTGTATGATAGTTAGTATGTTATATAAAGCTCATCCAGATGAATTAAAAATGATTTTAATTGACCCAAAAGTTGTTGAGTTTTCCAACTATGATGACATTCCTCATTTAGCCACACCAATTATTACTGATCCAAAATTAGCTACAGCATCACTTCGTTGGGCAGTTGAGGAAATGGAAAACCGTTATCAATTATTTAGACATAATCGTGTCCGTGATATTGTAACATATAATCAACTTGCCTCTCGTCTTCCAAATATCAAAAAATTACCATATATTGTCATCATCATTGATGAGTTAGCCGATTTAATGTCCGTAGCATCAAATGATGTGGAAGAATATATTCGTCGTATTGCGCAAAAAGCTCGTGCCGCTGGAATTCATTTAATCGTGGCGACACAACGTCCTTCAACGGATATTATTAAAGGAACAATTAAAGCCAATATTCCAACGCGAATTGCGTTTGCTGTATCTTCTCAAGTTGACTCTATTACAATTTTAGATAAAAGCGGTGCTGAAAAATTACTTGGACGTGGTGATATGCTATATCATGACGGCATTCAAGAACGTCGTGTTCAAGGGGCATATCTATCATTTGAAGAAATTGTTGATGTTACTAATTATTTACGTGAACATCATCAAGCCAACTTTATTTTCTCTGAAGAAGAATTAAAAGAAAAAGTCTTAGCAACAATTAACCAATTTGGTAATGATGTCGATGCAACTCAAGATGAATATTTCCCATTAATTGCAAAATATGTTGTAGAAAATAATGTAGCTTCTATTAACGTCATTCAACAAGTCTTTTCGATAGGATTTAATCGTGCCAAAAAAATAATGGAAGCATTAGAAGAATTAGGGGTTGTTTCAGTCGGTCAAGAAAAGAAAGCACGCGAAGTTTTAGTGTCTTTAGACGAATTAGACGACATCTTAGCCAACATCTAGGAGTGATTTCATGAATGGTGTATCTCTTAAGGGTTTTAAATTTAAAATAATTTCTCTAATAATTAGTTCGGTTATTATAATTTTCTTTCAACGTTTTCGCCGCTTTAATTTTGATTTCTTAAAAAGAACATATGTATTAATTATTGTTGCTTTAACATTAATATTAATTATTACTAGTGTTTTAGTGTTACTATATGTTCCTGATCTAAATTATAAAGTAAAAAAATTATTATATAATACCTTAGACTTTTTTCAAACATTAACATTTGCATTAGTTTTATTTTTATGTATATTTACCTTTTGGTTCTTCCCAGCTACTGTTCAAGGACGCTCAATGATGCCTACTTTAGTTGAAAATAATCGTGTACTAATTTCAGTAGGAAATAAAAAATTGAGTCGATTTGATATTGTTGTTATTGATGCAACAGAATTACTTGAGGTACATTCGGAAGACGATTTGATTATTAAAAGAATAATTGGACTACCTGGAGATAATTTTTACTACCAAGACGGAAAATTATATTTATATGTTGATGGTATTCCTACTTTAATCGATGAACCTTATTTGGTCGATGAAGAAGGTAATTTCTTGAAAAATGGAATTTTATATGATACAGAAACCGAAGATTTTACATTAAGTGATTTTTGTATCATTGGAAGTAATCTTGATAATCAGTGCGAAATAAATGGGGAAATTAAAATTCCTGGTGATTACTTCTTTGTTATGGGAGATAATCGCGGTAGAAATAAAAGTGTTGATAGTCGAACATTTGGCTTAATTCACCGCTCTAAAATTGTTGGTAAAGCAAAATATATTCGTCAAGGATTATTTAAATGGAAAGAACTTAAGTAGGTGAGAGCATGATTCAATGGTTTCCCGGCCATATGGCAAAAACCAAACGACAAATTATTGAAAATTTACGACTAGTTGATATTGTATATGAATTAGTTGATGCTAGGATTCCGTTTTCCTCACGAAATCCTTTAATCGATGAAATTGTTAAAAACAAACCACGTTTAGTTATTATGACTAAAGCTGATATGGCCGATGATAGTTTAACAAAGAAGCATGTTAGCACCTTTGAACGCCAAAATATTTCAGTTGTTGTAGTTGATGCATCGAAGAATTTAAACAAAAATATTATTTTTGATAAAACTAAAGAAATACTATCAGAGAAAATTGCTAAAGATGCAAAAAAAGGAATAATAAATCGCCCTATACGAATTATGATTTTAGGAATTCCGAATGTTGGAAAATCAACCTTAATTAATCGCTTAGTTGATAAAAAAGTTACTAATGTAGGTGATCGCCCTGGAATCACTAAATCTAAACAATGGATTCGTCTTAATCCTTCTTTTGAATTATTAGATACTCCAGGAGTTTTATGGCCAAAATTTGAAGATCAAGAAGTTGGCTATAAATTAGCACTTACTGGGGCAATTAAAGACGACATTTTGCATTTAGACGATTCCATCTTATATTTCTTAGATTTTCTACGTACATATTATCCCCAAAGTCTAATTAATCGTTATGAAATAGATATATCAATGTCTAATTTAGAAGTGTTAGACCACATTGGAAAAAAACGCGGACTAATTAAAAATAATGAAGTGTTATATGAACGAGTATATGATGTAATTTTAAATGATTTTCGTAATTTATACTTAGGAAAAATAACTCTAGATAGGTAGAAGTATGATGTACACATATGAAAATAGATTATTAGCGCAAGGATATCAATATATTGCGGGAACGGATGAAGCTGGACGTGGACCAATGGCTGGGCCATTGGTTGTTGCGGCAGTGGTTTTGGATCCGAATAAAAAAATTCCTGGTTTAAATGATTCTAAAAAACTATCCTTTAAAAAACGTGAAAGTTTATTTGAACAAATTATACACGATGCTTTAGAAGTAAAATATATTATTGTTGATTCGAAAACCGTTGATCAAAAAAATGTTTATCAAGCAACTAAAGATGCGATGAAGCAATGCATTATGTCATTAGCTAAAGTCGATTATTGTTTAAGCGATGCAGTAAAATTAGATATTGATATCCCTCACGAAGCAATTATTAAAGGCGATGCCAAAAGTGCTAGTATTGCCGCTGCTAGTGTTATTGCTAAAGTTGTTAGGGATCGTTATATGATTGGCCTTCATGAAAAATATCCACAATATGGTTTTAACAAGCACAAAGGGTATGTTACCAAAAAACATTTACAAGCCATATTTGAATATGGAATTATCGAGGAACATCGACGTAGTTTTCGCCCTGTTCAAGAAATTTTGACAAATAATTCGTATGTTAACTCCAAATAATATTTGGAGTTAATTTATTTTTTATTTGCATTTATAGAAGATAATGATATAATGTATTTGCAAATTTACGCATAAAAGTTAAAAAAATATTATAATATATGTACAAAGAGTTATGAATATAAAAGGGTGAATGATAGATGAGTAAATATTTGGTGATTGTGGAATCGCCGGCGAAGTCTAAAACAATCGAAAAATACTTAGGATCTGAATATACTGTGACCTCTAGTAAAGGTCATATTCGCGACCTTTCCACAACCGGTTTTGGTGGATTTGGAGTTGATATTGAAAACAACTTTAAACCCAAATACAAAATAATGCGTGATAAACGACCAGTCATTAAAGAATTAAAAAATTTAGTAAAAAAAGCTGAAAAAGTATATTTAGCAACTGACCCAGACCGTGAAGGAGAAGCAATTAGCTGGCATTTGTATGACGTACTAGGATTAAATGATGATATTTATGAGCGTATTGTTTTTCATGAAATTACTAAACCAGCAATTCTATATGCTTTAGAGCACGGGCGTAAAATAGATCAAAACTTAGTCCATTCACAAGAATCACGTCGTATTCTTGATAGAATAATTGGTTTTAGCCTGTCTAAACTATTACAAAAAAAGATTGGCTCAAAATCAGCTGGTCGTGTACAATCAGTTGCGTTAAAATTAATTGTTGATCGAGAAAAGGAAATTCAGGCTTTTGTTCCTGAGGAATATTGGGAAGTTTTTATAGAATTTACTAAAGACCATCAAAAAATAAAAGCCAAACTTACTAATGACTTAAATGGTAAAATTTCTTTAAAAAATAACAAAGAAGTAAAACAAGTAGTAAGTAAGTTAATTGCGGATTATAAAGTTTATGATATCCAAACTAAAACATCATTAAAAAATCCGCGCCCGCCATATATTACCTCCACCCTTCAACAAGACGCCTCTAGTAAATTTAATTTCACCAGCAAAAAAACTATGACAATTGCTCAACGCCTATATGAAGGAATTGAACTAGGTGATGAACGTGTCGGATTAATTACCTATATGCGTACTGATAGTACACGCTTATCAAGTGAATTTATTGTATCTGGGAAAAATTATATTTTAGAAAACTATGGTGAGCAATATTATGCTGGGTATAATCAAATAGCTTCAAAAAATAAAAATGTTCAAGATGCCCATGAAGCAATTCGTCCATCAAATTTAAAATATACTCCAGAAAGCATTAAAAAATATTTATCAAATGATGAATATAAATTATATTCATTGATTTATTACCGAGCTATAAGTGCTTTAATGAAACCGGCAGAATTTTTAGATACAAAATTAGTTATTGAAAATAACAATTATTTCTTTGAAGTTAACGGTAAGCGCGAGGTCTTTGATGGATACCTTAAAGCCTATGGAGAGTACGAAAAAGAATCTTATCAAACATTACCGCCATTTGAATTAGGGGAAGTAATTAAAAATGTAAAAGTACTAGAAGAGCAAAAATTTACTTCACCACCAAGTCGTTATTCTGAAGCTCGCTTGATTCGTCATTTAGAAGAATTAGGTATAGGTCGACCATCAACATATGCGGTAATTATAGATACGTTGAAACAACGCCGTTATGTAAAAATGGAGAAAAAGATGTTCGTTCCAACTGAACAAGGAATATTAACATCAGAGAAACTAGAGGAATTTTTTTCATCAATAATTAATGTTAAATATACTGCCCAAATGGAAGAGAGACTGGATTTAATTTCAGAAGGAAAAGTAATTTGGTATGAAGAACTAAGAGAATTTTATGATAAATTTATGCCACTTTTAGAATTTGCTAATCAAAATATGGAAAAAATTTATCCACGCATTCTTGATGAAACATGTCCTGAGTGTGGATTACCATTAGTCGTTCGTCATGGCCGATATGGTGAATTTATTGCATGTAGTGGATTTCCAAAATGCCGTTACACTAGAAAAGAAAAAAAGGAAGAAATTACTACTGGAATTACTTGTCCAGTCTGTCATATTGGGGAGATTGTAGAGAGGGTTAGTTCTCGAGGGCGTTCTAAAGGACAAAAGTTTTACGCTTGCAATCGCTATCCAAAATGTAAGACAACTTTTTCACATATTCCAACCGAAGATGATATTGCTAAATTAGACAATGAAAGGTTAGCAAAAGACGCATAGAAAAAAGAAGCCGTTAATTTATAAATTGACGGCTTTTTATACATAAATTAAAAAGTTTTATTTTAAATTTAAAATAATATGTAAAAATATAAAAATGTTAAGATTATTTTAAGTAAGAAAAATTAAGTTTCTTATTACAATCGAATCGAGATTTGTAAAACTTTATACATATAATAATTATACTTTAAAATGGTAAACGAAAAAAAGTTTTAATTACTTTAAACGTATTAAATGTAAGGGGATTACATGAAAACAAAGACATAAATATTATTGTTATTTAATCTATCCTATCTGTTTGATTAACAGGATGTATACATAAAATTAAAGTAGAACAGTGGGTAAATGGTGTTGGATTATATAGAAAGGATATTGCAGTACAATTTACAGAAAGATATAAAGTAACAGAAATACCTGATGAGTATAATGGGGTGCTGATTACAGGAATTGGAATACAACCAGTTTTTGTGGACGTACCACCGGGGAGTTAAAAAAATTATTTTTGGTAAAAATATTAAATATATCACATACTTTAATGACCCTGATTTAGAAGAGATAGTAATATCAAAGGAAAATGAAAAATATTTTCCAAAGGATGGAGTTTTATATAGGAAATATTTAACTACATTGTGGATTTATCCAATCAATAAACTTGATAAAAAATTTGTTATAAATAATTTTACACGTATATATTGGCGTATATATAAAACTAAACATTTAGAGTAAGTATGGATATGTAGTTATATTTCAAGAGATTATTATGAGTCTATAGTTATTCCTCTTCTAACAGTAACAATTAGAAGAATTTATGTTATTAACACTACTTGTGAATCTTTTATGGAATATGTAAAATCAAGAGAATGGCCATTTGAGCTAGATGTATATATGATAGATGAATGTCCTAATTGTGAGTAGATGATTAAAGAGAAGAAAAAATAATTATAAACTATAAAAAAGTCGCTAAAAAATAGCGACTTTTTTGAAATATAAACTATAGCATTTTAATTAATTTACTATTATATAATAATGCATATATTGATATGTTATTTATAATTGAAAAGTACCAATAATTTTAGTGATTTTTTTGTTTAATTAAATAGAGAGGTGTAATTATGAATAAAGAAGCAATTAATAATCAAGAAACAAATTATAGTGGAAAAAATAAGTTTATTCGAAATGGTATTTTTAATAAAAGATTAATAAGTATTTTGGCATTTATTATTTGTAGTTTGGTATTTTTATTAATTGTTTTAAAAATTATTGCTAAATATAAGCCTGTTTATGTTCCAAAAGGAGATACGGTCATTGATTATTCTAACATTGAAGAAGTGGTTAAGTACCATGAACTTATTTTTATTGGAAAAGTAAATAAAAAGGTTCGAACAAAACCATATGATGGTACTGGAACAAATATCCCTTACACTGAATATGAAATTGAAACCATAACATTCTTAAAAGGGGAAGGAAGTCAAATTGAAACTTTGAATTTTTATGGCGGTTATAATCGATTAAAATTTTTAGAGGTATATGTCGACAATAGGGAGTTACCAATAGTAGGTCAATATTATATTTTTATAGTAAATCGTGTTTCTATAGAAACAACTAATAAACGTCTAAAACCAGGAGATATCACAGTCTCCGTTTCCCAACAAATGATCAAACTTAATAATTATAATCCTTCTCTACCATTTAGCAAACAAAATGTAGAAATAATTAATATTATCAATCAATATCTATATTATATTGATGATAAAATAATATATTAAATTTTATATTTAGGGTAAAAATAATCTTTTAGAGGGCTTTTTAGGTTATACTTTTGAATATTTTATCTTTAGCAATTAGACTGTTAACTATTTAGTTAACAGTCTTTTTTTGTCAAAAATAATTAGCTATTATATTTTTTTGTTATTTGCTTTAAAAGATAAATGTGATATAATAAAATATAAGAAAAAATATTAAAGGTGAGTATTAATGGGTATTTTTGATATATTTAAAAGTAAAGCTAAACGTAAAGAAGCTGAAAAATATCGTATTGGAATGGAAAAAACTCGTAAGGGGGTTTTTTCACGATTAAAAAAAATTTTAGGTTCATATAATGAAATTACTGAAGAATTGTTTGATGAGTTAGAAGAAGTATTTGTAATGGCCGATATTGGCGTTGATACGGTTGTTGAGTTTATTGATGAGTTAAAAAATGATCCTCGGGTAAGAGGATTAACAAGCGCGGCTGAGTTACAGCCGATTATTGTTGATAAGATGTTTGATATATATTTAAAAGGGGAAATTGTAAACTCCAACCTTAATTTTAATCCTAATGGATTAAGTGTTTTTTTATTTGTTGGGGTTAATGGGACTGGAAAAACAACTACGATTGCTAAGATTGCGCATAAATTAAAAAGCGAGGGGAAAAAGGTATTGCTTGCGGCGGGGGATACGTTTAGAGCCGGAGCGATCGACCAATTAAAAATATGGGGAGAACGTGTTGGTTGTGAAGTAGTTACTAAACCTGAAGGTAGTGATCCATCAAGTGTTATTTTTGACGCTATCAAAAAAGCTAAAGCTGATAACTATGATTGCGTCTTGTGTGATACTGCCGGAAGATTACAAACAAAAGTAAATTTAATGAATGAGTTGGCTAAAATCAAACGTGTTATTAGTCGAGAAGTTCCAGATGCTCCTCATGATACTTTATTAGTTATCGATGCCACCACCGGTCAAAATGGCTTAAGTCAAGCCAAAGCTTTTATTGAAGCAACAGATGTTACTGGGATTGTGTTAACTAAACTTGATGGAACTGCTAAAGGTGGAATTGTCTTAGCGATTCGTCATATTTATAATATTCCAATTAAGTTTGTAGGTTTAGGAGAGAAATTAACCGATTTAGAATACTTTGATATTGAAAAATATATATATGGATTGTTTGCTGAGATGATTGATGATGAAGAATAAAATGGATATTTTGGAAAAGAAAGAACATTTAAGTAATTTATTTGATTTTTATGAATCATTGCTGACCTCAAAGCAACAGGAATATTTTCGCTATTATTATTTTGATGATTTATCATTATCCGAAATTGCTAATATTTATGGTGTATCACGAAATGCAATTTATGATGTATTACAAAAAACTTTTAGTCTATTAGAAAGTTATGAAGAAAAGTTAGGTTTATTTAAAAAATATAAACAGCGTCAAAAATTATACGAAGAATACCAAAACAGTGTATGTAAAGAAGTGCAAACATTAATTGAAAAATTAAAACAAATTGAATAAAGGGTGAGAATTAATGCCATTTGAAAGCTTATCAGATAGACTCCAAATGACTTTGCGACGACTAACAGGCCGCGGTCGCTTAACTGAAAAAGATATTGATGAAATGATGAAAGAAGTTCGTTTGTCTTTACTTGAGGCAGATGTCAATTATAAAGTTGTTAAAAGTTTTACTGCTGAGGTAAGTGCCAAGGCTAAAGGGGAAAAAATCTTAAAATCTTTAACTCCAGGAGATCAAGTAATTAAAATCGTTCATGATGAATTAAAAAAATTGATGGGTGATGAAGCAGCTGGAGTTAATTATAAAGTCAGTGGACTTTCAACATTTATGCTAGTAGGGTTACAAGGAACCGGAAAAACAACTCATGTTGGAAAACTAGCTAATTTCCTACGTGAAAGAGATGGTAAAAAACCAATGTTGATTGCGGCTGACATTTATCGTCCGGCTGCTATTACCCAACTTGAAGTAATTGGGTCACAACTTGGGATTGAAGTCTTTCAACTAGGGACTAATGTTAAAGCTACTGAAATAGTTCAAAAAGGATTGGAATATGCTAAATCTAAAGGTTATGATTTAGTAATTATCGATACTGCTGGAAGACTTCATATTGATGAGCAATTAATGGATGAATTAAAAGATATTGTCAATATCGCTAAACCAGATGAAGTATTGCTAACAATTGATGCGATGATGGGACAAGATGCCATCAATGTAATTACATCCTTCAATGACCTATTACCAATCACTGGATGTATTTTAACTAAATTAGATGGAGATACTCGTGGCGGGGCTGCTTTATCAATTCGATATTTAACTAACATTCCAATTAAATTTATTGGTGTTGGCGAAAAACTTGATCAAATTGAAGTTTTCCATCCAGATCGTATGGCTGGCCGAATTCTTGGTATGGGAGATGTTGTTAGTTTAATCGAAAAAGCAACCGCTACTATTGAAGAAGAAGAGGCTTTAAAGCTTGCGGAAAGAATGCAAAAAGGTTCTTATAACTATAATGATTTTTTAAAACAAATTCGTTGGATAAAACGCCTAGGATCTTTAAAAGGAATTTTAAGTTTATTACCAGGAGTTGGGCGTGAGATTCGTAACTTAGATATTGATGATAAACAATTTGTATATATAGAAGCGATTATTAATTCAATGACCCCTGAAGAACGGAAAAATCCTGATTTATTATCGATGAGCCGTTCGCGCAGAGAACGAGTTAGTCGTGGATCAGGACGACCATATCAAGAGGTTAATGCCCTAATTAAGCGCTTTGAAGATATGCGTAAACAATTTAAAGCATTAGCGGGAATTGATTTTGAAAAACTTGAGCAAAATCAAATGCCAACTAATTTTCCAAAGATGGCGCAAACTCCACGAAAATCACGTGGAAAAGGAAAGGGACATGGTAATTTTAGATTTTAGGTATATGGAGGAGTTTTATGTCTTTAAATAACAATTTAAATAACAATAATCAAAATGATAATCAAATGACATTCAATGCTCAAATCGAAGAATTGAATAAACTTTATTTGAAAACTAATAATGAAATTGAAAAATTACATTATGAAAACTCCGTCCTTCTTAAACAAAAAGAACAATCATATCACCAACAAATTGAATCATTTAAAGGCGAAAATAATTTAGATTATATAAAAGAAGGTTTTATTAATAAAAAAGAAGAGCAATTAAAAGATCTAATGGCATTAATTAAGAAAAATAAGCAAGAACATACTTATAAGATTAATGCATTAGAACGAGACTTTACTGCTAAAACCAAAGATATTGAAAATGAAATTAAAGAAATTAAAAAAGCTTATAAAAGTAAAACAACTGAATTATCACGAAAATTAGATTTTGAAATTAAAAAAGTCCAAGAACAAGCCAAACGCAAATCTAGTCCATTAGATAAAGAATTATTAGTTGTGAACGAACCGATTCATATCAAAACAATTAACAATGAAATCAAAAAAATTCGTATCGAAGCTATAGAAGAAATTTATAATTTAACCAAAGAGTATTTAAAAGAATCACAAGATATTGAAATTGAGTATCAAGAATATTTAATCAGAAAAGAAGATGAAATTCGTATTTACCGTGAACAGGTGAATATGAAGATTGCGGAATTGAAAGAAAAAATTGAATTGTTAAATATTGATGAAAAGGTTAATAACTATTCATATGATTCAAATTATCACGAATATTTAATCAATAAAGAAAAAGATAATTTACTTTCATTAAATGAATTTGAACAACAATATTTATTAGAATTAGTTGATATCAAGAAAGAGTTTTTCCAAAATATTTATCAATTTAATCAAAAAAAACATCAATATTTAGTTAACTATCAAAATTTGCTTAACCTAAATGTTGATTTAGAAATTGATAACTTATTAAAAGAAAAGGAGCATTTATATCAATCTTTTAATAATCAAATTACATTATTAAATAATCTTATTCAAAATTTAATTGATACTATTACCCAAACAATTAAAGATCAAGTAGGTAATATCATTACTAAATTACTTCTAATTAATGATTCTTTCTTACAACAATCAATTGTAAATCAAAGCCAAGATTATTCATGGCAAGATTATGATTATCAGTTTAACTATCTACGATTTAATGAAGAAATTACTGTCTATAAAGAAAATCAACGAAAACATATTGATAAATACTTTAAACATTTAACAAGTCAAATTAAGTCTTTAAATAGTGTTTTAAAAGAAATATTGCAGTCATTTTCTAGTTTTATCAATCAAGAAATTACTAATGATCGTGAGCTAATGGTGAAGTTTTTAAATCATCATGAAGAAGTAATGGCAACTGCTAGTGAAATTTTAAATAATAAAGAGATTAACCTAAAAGCTAAATATAATCAAGAACTTAATGCTTTAAATCAAGAAGTTGCTAAGATTAAGCAAAACTTTGAAACCAAAAAAAGATTAATTCTTGAAATGTACAATAATAATATATTAGAACATCAAAATCAATTGAGAAAATTTGATGAAGAAATTAAATTAGAAAAGAAAGAATTATCTCAAAAAATTAAAGAAGAAATAAATCAATATCAAAAAAATATTGATAAAATACATGAAGAACAACGTATCAAGTTACGAAAAATTATAGCCGATATTAAAGAGAAATACCAAGAGAAACATCATAGTAACCTAATAGAAAAAAAAGAACATTTAAAATTATTATAAAAAAAGTGTTCATTTGAACACTTTTAGTTTACGCAGAGCTAATTTAATTAAATCTTCAATAGGTAAGTCTTTATTGTCTTGTAATTCTTGATGAATTTGGTTAATCTCACGATTTTGATAACCTAAAGATTTTAAGGCTTCATAAACAGTTTCTAGTTTTGGATCAATTGCGTTAGTTGTTGGGACAAGTTTTCCCATTAAATCAAGGATGATTTGATGACTAACCTTTGGTCCAATCCCCGGAAACTTTTGTAAGAACTTAACATTTTGTTCGTTGATGGCTTGAATTACTTCCTCAGGTTCACTACTAGCTAAAATAGCTAATGCAGTTTTTGGACCAAGGCCTTTAACTGAAATTAAATTTAAAAATAGACTACGTTCTTTGATTGATTTAAAACCATACAAATCGAAAATGTTTTCGCGAAGGTATGTGTGAATATAAATAATTCTTTCTTCATGTAGTTTATAAATAAATGGATTTGGGGTTTTAATCTGATATCCGATATTATTACTTTCAAGTACCACATAATTTGCATCAACTCTAGTAATTATACCTTTGATATAATCAAACATAAAAAAGTCACCACCTATGTGTGATTATATCACATCTTCAGTTTTAAGTAAATTAAAAACGAGGTGAGCTGAATGTTCCAAGATTTTTTAGGTAAAGATAATGAAGAATTAAGTTTGCGTCCCCAAACCCTAGAACAATTTATTGGGCAAGATTCGCTAAAAGAAGTCTTAAATGTTTTTATTCAAACAGCCAAGGCTAGACAAGAAACACTAGATCATACGTTGTTTTATGGTCCACCGGGATTGGGAAAAACAACATTAGCCCAAATAATTGCTAATGAAATGGATGCTTCCTTTTATAGTATTTCAGCTCCCAGTATCGATCGGGTTGGTGACTTAGCTAGCATTTTATCGAACTTAGAACCTGGTGATGTATTGTTTATTGACGAAATCCATCGTCTTCCTCGTATGGTTGAAGAAGTCTTATATAGCGCGATGGAAGATTATTGTATTGATATTATTGTTGGAAAAGATTCAACTGCTAGTACCATTAAGATAGATTTACCACCATTTACTTTAATTGGGGCAACAACACGTTATGGAGATTTATCTGCTCCGTTACGTGATCGTTTCGGAATTGTTCATCATCTTCCATATTATACTGTCGATGAATTAGTCCAAATTATTTTCCGAACTTCTAAAGTGTTTAATTTTAATATCGATTATCCGTCAGCCTTAGAAATTGCCAAACGCTCTCGTGGAACACCTCGAGTAGCTAATCGATTATTTAGAAGAGTTCGAGATTTTTCGCAATATCATAAACCTGGCCAAGAGTTAATTCAAATTGAAGATACTAAATTAGCATTGGATAAATTAAATATTGATAACGCAGGATTAAATGATATCGACCATAAATATTTGCGAACGATAATTGAACGCTTTGGGGGCGGCCCTGTTGGAGTTAATGCTATTGCCGCATCAATCGGAGAAGAAGTGACTACTATTGAAGATGTCTATGAACCATACTTATTACAGGAAGGATATATCATTCGCACTCCCCGGGGTCGAATGGTAACAAATAAAACTTATGAACATTTACAGGTGACAAAAGATGAAAGTTGAAGAATTTGATTATGATTTACCCGAAGAATTGATTGCACAGACACCGTTAGAAAACCGTGCTGCTTCACGACTAATGACTGTTAATCGAAAGACCGGGGAAATTGGACATTATCATTTTTATGAAATTGGAAATTTCTTGCAACCAGGTGATGTATTAGTCTTAAATGACACAAAAGTATTGCCATCGCGAATCATCGGCGAAAAAGTTCCAACTAAAGCCAAAATCGAAGTTTTATTATTACAAGAATATACCAATAATCAATGGGAAGCCTTAGTTAGACCAGCCCGAAGAGTTAAGGTTGGAACCGAAATCAACTTTAATAATGTTATGAGTGCTGCTGTTATTGAAAAGTTTGACGAAGGATTAGTTAAATTACAATTTAATTATGACGGTATTTTCTTAGAAAAACTATCCCAAATCGGACAAATGCCTTTACCACCATATATTAAATCAAAATTAAATGATCCTGATCGTTATCAAACAGTTTATGCTAAACATTTAGGTAGTTCTGCCGCTCCAACAGCTGGACTTCATTTTACGGAAGAATTATTGGAATCCTTAAAACAAAATGGAATAGAAATTGTTTATGTGACATTACATGTAGGTTTAGGAACATTTCGGGATGTCAAAGTAGAGAATGTGGAAGAGCATAAGATGCATTCAGAGTATTATGAAATGAAAGAAGAAGCCGCTTTAGCATTAAATAAAGCTAAAGTCGAAGGAAGAAGAATTATTAGTGTCGGAACGACATCAACTAGAACATTAGAAAGTATTTATCAAAAATATAATAAATTTGTTGCTTGTCATGATAAAACGGATATTTTTATTTATCCAGGATATGAATTTAAAGCAATTGATGCTTTAATAACTAATTTCCATTTACCAAAATCTACTTTAATTATGTTAGTTAGTGCTTTTGCTAGTAAAGATTTAATTTTTAAAGCTTATCATGAAGCAATTAAAGAGCGCTATCGCTTTTTTTCTTTTGGAGATGCGATGTTTATTTATTAATTTCATACAAATAAAAAACAAGGCTTTTGGCCTTGTTTTTCCTATCTTATGATAGTAATGTATTATTATCCTTAATTGGTTTGATTCTTTTCATTAAATATATAAATGGTGTATCCAATAATGCTACAATTATTTTAATGACGAAGGTAGAAATGAAAACTTGGAATAATGCATTGGTATCTATTGTTCCAGCAAATGCAATTGTTACAAAGATGGCGGTATCAATTAATTGACTGATGA
>LFRX01000047.1:0-14195 GCA_001512985.1 Acholeplasmatales bacterium DTU056 | reverse complement strand
GTTATATAAGCAGTTAAACTTCCAGCCACAACTCGGGGAACAAAATCAAAAATCGCTTCTAGATGTTCTTGCATAAAGTCATAGGGACTTGGTTTAAACTGTAATGCTAGTTGCATAATAATGGTCATTGAAACTAAAATAAAAAAACTTAAATAAACACTTTTTTGGGCATCTTTTTTACCATACTTTTCAGTTAAGCAATCGGACGCTAAAAAGATTGTCCCATACATAATATTTCCTAATGTGGCTGGTTTAAAGCCAAACAAATCAACCATCTTTATTACTTGTATATTAGCAACAAATGTTCCAATGGCTATCCAAGTAAATAAACCTAATCGTCCAAATAATTTATAAATTAAAGTAATTAGGGAAAAATTAACTAGTGCAAAGAAAAACCAAAAGAGGTTGTTAAAGGTAAAAATCGTTTGTAAGTACATTTGTGTTTCGCCTCCTATAACAACTATATTATATATTTTTATTGGAGAAAAGCAAGATTAATGTTATAATTTAATATGAGGTGTTATAAATGGCTATCAAATATGACTTAATAAAAGAATCAACTAATACAGCAGCCCGGCTTGGAAGAATTACTACTCCCCATGGTAGTTTTGAAACACCAATGTTTATGCCAGTTGGTACGCAAGCCACTGTTAAAACATTAACCAAAGAGGAACTTGAGCAATTAGAAGTAAAAATAATTTTAGGTAATACATATCATTTATGGACTCAACCCGGCAATGAAATCATTAAAGAGGCTGGTGGTTTACACAAATTTATGAATTGGGATCGCCCAATTTTAACTGATTCAGGAGGATTTCAAGTCTTCTCTTTGGCTAAACTTCGGGATATTTCTGAAGATGGAGTAACCTTCCGCCATCACAAAAGCGGCGCAAAACTCTTCTTATCACCTGAAATAGCGACTCATATTCAAAATGATTTAGGTTCCGATATTATGATGTGTTTTGATGAATGTCCACCATATCCATCAAGTTATGAATATTTAAAACATTCTATGGAACGTACTATTCGTTGGGCGAAAAGATGTAAAGAGGCCCATCAAAATCCCACTACTCAGGCTTTATTTGGTATTGTTCAAGGTGGGGAATATGAAGATTTACGTAAATACTGTGCGGAAGAGTTAGTTAAAATTGGTTTTGATGGATATGCGATTGGGGGAACAAGTGTTGGTGAACCAAAAGAAATTCAAAATCAAGTATTAGAATATACTATTCCGTTATTGCCAAAAGATAAACCTCGATATTTAATGGGGGTTGGTTCCCCTGGGGCTATTCTTGATGCAGTAGAACGGGGAGTTGATATTTTTGACTGTGTTTTACCAACTAGAATTGCTCGACATGGAACAGCGATGACTAGTCGAGGTCGAGTGATTATTAAAAATAAACAATATGAACGTGATTTTAGTCCATTAGATTCTGAATGTGATTGTTATACATGCAAAAATTATACAAGAGGTTATCTTCGCCATTTATTTAAAGCGAATGAAATATTAGGACAACGTTTATTAAGTAATCATAATATTCGTTTTTTAATTAACCTAACTGCTAATATTCGGCAAGCTATTAAAGAAGATCGCTTTTTAGAATTTAAAGAAGAAGTATATCAAAAATATGGATTATATGATAGTGAAAAGGATTTTTGATATGAAAAAAATATTGGTTGGAATTTTATTATGTTTTGTTTTATTATTAACAGGTTGTTCAAATGAATTAAAAAGTAATCCAAACGGTGTTAAATTATATCTAAATGATGAAATAATAAAGTATATGCCATATGAAAAGGATGTAGTACCTTTTTTTGTGTTTTCGGAAGGAATGAATTTAAACACAATTAAATATTCCCGCTTTACCTTTCAAGAAATATTATCAGGAAATGATGATTTTATTGTTAGCGATGCGATTAGTGATTTATTAAATGAATATCAAGATAATATATATACTAAAATTGACACCCAAACAATCTCATCCACTACGCGTATGAACCGAATTGAAATTGTCAATGGAAAACCTAAAGTAATTAAAGAAAAACTACCAGTTGATGAGGTTTTCACTTCTGATGACAAAAAGCAAAAAGTAGTTTATGATGAAGTAGCTTTTGTCCTTTTAGAAAATGGTTTACAATTATCAATTGAATATCGTCGCTTTAACTCTAATGGCAAAACCTATTATGCTTGGCGATATACAAGAAGTATTACTTTATATTTGCATTATCCATTGATGGTTTATAAAAATGAAGAAGGTAAAAATAGACTAATTATCTTACCATTACCAAATTATACAAAATATAGTGTCGGCCCTCAATTAGCTTTAAAAAGTTTAATTGAAGAAGATACTTATTTAAAAGAATCTTATTATAATTTCTCGTTTGAGCCTAATCGTAAAGATGATATCATCAATTTCTATATTGAACGATATAATGGAGTAGCAGACAACAATAAGATTACTTGTACATATTTAGGAATTGATTTTATAATTACATTTGATGAAAATACATTTAAAATTGCTAAAGCATAGTATATAAGTGAGGGATGAATGAATCATTCTTCACTTTTTTTATTTATATAAATAAAATCATAATTTTTAAAAAATGCTATATTATTTATATAGGTGAATGATATGCCAAGAAGAGGTATTGATTGGTATTTGCTTTGCGGAGTGGTATTGTTATCTTTAATAGGACTAATAATGGTCTATAGTGCCAGTAATGTTATTGCCCTAGAGCGTTATCACGATTCGTTTTATTTTTTTAAGCGTCAATTACTATTTTTAATTATAGGCTACATTTTGGGATATTTTGTTATCAAAGCAAATATCATCAATTACCATAAATATGTAACAATTGTTTTTTTATTTTGCTTAGGGCTATTAATCTTAGTGTTAATTCCCGGAATCGGAGTTGTCCGTGGCGGAGCTAGAAGTTGGATCGGATTAGGTGGACTTACTATTCAACCATCGGAGTTTATTAAAATTGCATTAATTGGTTTGTTAGCGAAATATTTAAGTGAAAATAATGAAGATTTATTTAAATTTAAGTATTTCATTGCCATTTTTGTTTTTGTAATTATAATTTTTTTGATTATTATGTTACAACCTGATTTTGGAACAGGACTTGTAATTGTTATTTCCTGCGTATTATTGCTTTTTTGTAGTGGAGCACCACTTGAATATTTTATTTTTATTATTATAATTGGGTTAATTGGTTCGATTATTTTGATAATAAGTGAGCCATATCGTTTAATGCGAATATTTGCCTTTTTAGATCCATGGAAAGATCCACTAGGAAGTGGGTTTCAAGGCATTCAATCACTCTTTGCTATTAGTCCTGGAGGATTATTTGGTCATGGTTTTAATAAAAGTATGCAAAAACATTTCTTTTTACCTGAACCTCAAAATGATTTCATTTTTGCAATTCTCATTGAAGAAATGGGTCTAATTGGCGGAACTATTGTTTTACTACTTTATTTTTTTACACTTTATCGAGGAGTAAAAATAAGTTTGAGTGTTGAAGACCGCTTTTTAAAATTTTTAAGTATCGGAATAGTAATTTTGTTATTTGTACAAATATTTATTAATGTTGGGGTAGTGATTGGGTTGTTACCAGTAACCGGAATTACTTTACCTTTATTTAGTTACGGAGGAAGTTCGTTGGTGATTAGTATTGTAGAATATGCAATGCTAATAAGTATTAGTAAGTATCGCAATTATGATTTTTTATAAGGGGATAAGATTATGAAAAAAATAGTTTTTACTGGCGGAGGAACATTAGGACATATCTATCCAATGGTGCCAGTGATGAAAGCTATTAAAGAAATATATCCAAATTCAAAAATAATTTTTTTTGGTTCAGCCTTTGGTCTTGAAAAAGATTTTTTTAAAGATAATATGTTAATTGATGAAGCATATTGGTTAGATATATCTGGACTAAAAAGAAGTCTAACGTTTAAAAATTTGATAGTAATTAAAAAAGCGTTAAATGCAGTTAAGACTGCCCGAAATATTATACAAGAACTGCAAGCTGATTTAGTAATTGGAATGGGCGGATATGTTAGTTATCCAGTAGTAAAAGCCGCAATCAAACAAAACATCCCAACAATTATCCATGAACAAAACTCGCATTTAGGACTAGCTAATCGCTTATTAATAAAACAGGTCGATAGAGCATTATTATCCTTTCCATTACCAAAAAAATACCCTAACGCTGTATTAGTTGGTAACCCGCGTAGTAGTGAAGTTATTAGTGAAAGTAAAAAGTATAGAATAAGACCGAAAGATAAACCAACCGTATTAATTGTTGGAGGTAGTAGAGGGGCTGAAAAGATAAACGATTTAATTATTAACAATTTATATTGGTTTAAAAAATTACCGATAAATATGACTTTAATTACTGGCGAAAGATATTACAATCAACATTTTGATAAACTATCTAAATTAACCAATACTAATTTAGAAATAATTCCTTTTTGCCATAATTTGATCGAACGAATTGTTAATTCAGATGTAGTAATATCACGTAGTGGGGCAACTACATTATTTGAATTAATGGCTTTACAAAAAATATGCATTTTAATTCCGTCACCTAATGTTACAAATAATCATCAATTAAAAAATGCATTATATTTCAAAAACAAGGGTTGTGCTATTGTTATTGAAGAAAAAATTTTAAATTTACAAATTTTAATTGATTATCTAGAAACTTTACTATATAATAAAAAAATACGAGAGAGTTTAATCAATAATATGAAAAAATTAGATCTAGCCAATTCCTGCAATCATTTTTTAGCTATTATAAATGAGTATTTACAAAGTTAATTTTTTAATCAAAATTTAAAAAGTATTTTGATATAAATAAATATTGTTTATTTTTAAAAATTTTTATGATATAATAACAATATAATATATGATATTATCAAATGTAAAAATAAACTTGGTTTTGTGTTAATTTAGGAAATTTAGGAGGATATTACATGTATAATCATGATGCATTTAATGATAAGCCCGTCTTAAAAGTCATTGGTGTTGGCGGGGGCGGCGGTAATGCAGTCAACCGTATGATTGAAAACGACGTTAAGGGTGTTGATTTTGTTGTTATCAATACGGATGCCCAAGTATTAAGACTTGCCAAAGCTGAAACTCGTTTACAAATTGGGAAACAATTAACTAAAGGGCTTGGAGCAGGTGCTAATCCAGAAATTGGACGCAAAGCCGCTGAAGAGAGCGAAGACGAAATTCGCGAAATTTTACGGGGCACAGATATGGTCTTTATTACGGCTGGTATGGGTGGTGGAACTGGTACCGGAGCATCACCAGTAATTGCTAGAATTGCGAAAGAGTTAGGATGCTTAACAGTAGGTATTGTTACTAAACCATTTTCTTTTGAGGGTCGTAAACGAATGATGCAAGCTTTAAAAGGTATTGAAGAATTAAAACCATTCGTTGATACGTTAATTGTTGTTCCAAATGATAAGTTATTACAAATTACTGATAAGTCAACACCAATGTTAGAAGCATTCCGTGAAGTTGATAATGTTTTACGTCGTGGGGTTCAAGGGATTGCGGAGATCATTGCGATTCCAGGGTTAATTAATGTGGACTTTGCGGATGTTAAAGCAATTATGCAAAATAAAGGGACAGCCCTAATGGGTATAGGTATTGCTAGTGGTCCAAACCGTGCGGTTGAAGCTGCTCGTAAAGCTATCCGTAGTCCACTATTAGAAATTGATATTAACGGCGCTACTGATGCTATTGTCTTCATTACAAGTGATGTTGATGTTACTATGCATGAAGTTGTAGAAGTTATTAATGAAATTCAAAATGCATCGTCTTCTGAAATTGATTTGGTTTATGGTACGGGCTTTAATATGGATCTGCAAGGTGAATTAATTGTTACTGTAATTGCGACAGGTTTTGATAGCAATGAAAAAGCCAAAGTTGCTCAAGTACAACCTGAATATGATGTTATAGATGACGTTGTTTTACCTGAAAAAAATCCAGATTTATCTAATATAAAAATTGGTGGTGGAACAACAGAAACACCTAATAAGAAGCAACGTCAAAAAGGAGAATCAGTCCTACCAACTTGGTTACAAAATCGCTTTAAATAATATTTGAAAAATGTGTATCTTAAGGAAGTGTTTCTTTAAGGTACTTTTTATTTATAAGAACATTTTTAAATAAAATTCTTTTAGTTTTAAAAAAAAGGCATTTTGGTATAACCAAAATGTCTTTTTTAAAATTAAGGTAAATTAAAAAACAGGGGTGATTTATATATAAATAGTTAATTTAAAAAACTTTTTAATGTTGATTAAAATATGACATTTTTTTAAAATAGGTGCTTTTATAATAATTTCAGGTGGGTGGGAGGATGATTGTATATTGGGATTTAATCTTACTAGCAAATATATTTATAAATTTTACCTTTTTACTACTTATTGAAACACTTCACAAAGAACAAATCAAATACCACCGTCTAATTTTGGCAAGTTTCATTGGGGGTGGAATGGTATTTAGTTATTTACTTTGGTATCAACTTTTTTTAATTATAAAAATTTGTGGGGGTATCTTGATTGGATTAGTTGGATTTTATCGGAATAGTTTAGCAAAAATAATAATTAAAATAAGTTCTTTTTATATTGTAAATTTAACGTTTATTGGGATTTTATGTAGTTTTAAAATTAGTAATTTTGTCATATTATTAATAGGATTAGTTTTTTTGCTTGTTCTAGTATTACTAGATGCTAATAAAAGGTATTATTATTTTTTAAAAGAACAACAATATAAAGTAATCATTTATTTCGATGATATAGTATTAAAGTTAAAAGGTTATTTAGATACTGGAAATTTTGCTTTAAGTAGTGACAATGAGCCAATTATCTTTATAAATCAAACTTTTTATAAACCAAAATTATTATCTTATACAACATGTTATTTAGAGACAGTAAACGGGAAGCAATTGGTAACTTTATATCGTCCCAATAAATGTCTCATTTATCATAATAAAAGATATATAGAAAAAAAAGTAATGGTGTCTTTTAGTAATCTACATAGTAATTTCGAATGTCTCTTAAACGTAAATTTATTTATCTAAGGAGGAAGTATGTTTAGAAGATTATTTAATTTTGTGAAAAAATTATTTTTTAAAGGTCAATGTTATTATATTAATAGTAGTAATATTTTGCCACCACCATTAGATGAAGAAGAAGAGATGCGTTTATTACTATTAAGTAAAGAAGGTGATATCGAAGCTAGAAACGAATTAATTGTGCATAATTTAAGATTAGTAGTGTATATTGCTAAAAAATACGAATCTTCGAAGGTGAATTTAGAAGATTTAATTAGTATCGGTTCGATGGGATTAATAAAAGGTGTGGAGACTTTTAAACTTGAAAAAAATATCAAACTAGCCACATACGCGTCAAGATGTATCGAAAATGAAATTTTAATGTATTTGCGTAAGACAGCACGATTACGCCAAGAGGTATCACTAGATGAAGTGCTAAATGTAGATCCGGAAGGAAATGAAATGGTATTAGGGGATATCTTAGGTTCGAATGATTTGCAATCTATTGATATTTTAACTCATGATGAAGAACTAAAAGAACTCTATTACGCAATCAACAAACTTTCACCGCGCGAACGAGAAATAATTGTTTTACGTTTTGGATTATTTGATAATCCAGTTCTAACGCAAAAAGAAGTTGCAGATTTATTAGGAATATCACAATCTTACATATCAAGACTGGAAAAAAGAATCATTGACAAAATTAGACAGGAAATCAATCTAAAAGTAAATGTTTCATAAAATATCACCATAAATAATGCATAAAGCCGCATAAATAGCACCATTCTAATAGATAGGAGGTGGCTATTTATGCGCAGTAAAGTTGAAATTACTGGAATTAATACGGCCGAATTAAAAACACTATCAAATGAACGAATGATGGAATTAATCAAATTAAGCCATAATGGAGATGAAAGCGCCCGCGACGAATTAGTCTATGGGAATTTAAAGTTAATTTTAAGTATAATTAAAAAGTTTAATCATCGCGGCGAAGATGTTGATGATTTGTTTCAAGTAGGATGTTTAGGCCTATTAAAAGCAATAGATAATTTCGACATGAGTCACGGTGTTAGATTTAGTACATATGCTGTACCGATGATTATTGGGGAAATTCGACGATACCTACGTGATAATAGTTCAATTAGAGTATCTCGAAGTTTAAAAGACATCGCATATAAGGCTTTAAAATATAAAGAAGAATGTCAAAAGAAAAACTCAAAAGAACCAACTATTGAAGAAATTGCTAGCCACTTAGGAGTTGAAACAATTGATGTAATTGTTGCTTTAGAAGCAATTCAAGAACCGATTTCGATTTTTACACCGATTTATAATAACAATGGTGATGAAATATATTTAATTGATCAAATTCGTGATGAAGAAAATTCGGAAGATAAAAAAGTATTAGAATTAACTATAAAAGAAGGATTAAAAAAATTGACTGCTCGCGAGAAAAATATTATTCGGGATCGATATTTTTTAGGAAAAACTCAAATGGAAATTGCCAATGAAATTGGGATTTCTCAAGCCCAAGTTTCTCGTTTAGAAAAAAATGCTTTGCAAATAATATTTGATAAGAAAGATTAAAAAAGTAAATTCTTGACTTAGGTCAAGGATTTTTCTTTTTTTTAGGTGTATAATCTATATGAAAAATAAAATAAGGAGGTACTTGATATGCAAAAAGTAATTTTTCAATTAGAAACGTTAACTTGTCCATCATGTATGGCAAAAATTCAAACAGCATTACAAAAAACCAAAGGTGTGTTAGAAGCCGAAGTATTATTTAATTCTAGTCGTGCGAGAGTAACTTTTGATGAAGAACAAATTAGTAGTAAAGATCTTATAGCTGTAATTGAAAAATTAGGGTTTAAAGTAATAGGTGAGAAATAAGAAAAGATGAAATTAACTAAAAAACAACGCGTTATTGTTAGTGCTATTTTAGTTTTTTTATCTTTTATATTAAAAGAATTAAAACTTAATATTTTTAAAGTCGAATACTATTATTATCAAGATTATGGATTTGTCATTACATTACCAAATGTTATTATGGTAATGTCAACTATTATTTCTGGCATAACTATTTTTAAAAATGCTTTTAACGCGTTACGATATAAGTTAGTATCGATCGAACTTTTAGTAAGTATTGCAGTTATTGGAGCCTTTATTATTGGAGAATATTGGGAAGCGGCTGCCGTAACATTCTTATTTTTACTAGGAGCCTTTTTAGAATCAATTACTATAGATAAAACGCGTAAATCGATAAAGGATTTACTTGATTCGTCACCTAAAATCATTCGTATATTAGATAATGGAAGAGAAAAGTTATTAAATCCTAGTGATGTAAAAGTTGGCGATATTGTAATAGTAAAACCTGGAGAACAAATTGGCGTTGATGGTATTATTCTTGAAGGAAAGGCTTATCTAAATCAAGCAAGTATCACTGGGGAATCAATGCCGGTATTTAAAGAAGAAAACGGCACAGTGTATTCGGGAACTTTTATCGAATCAGGATATTTAATTATAAAAGCAACTAAGGTAGGAAAAGATACGACATTCTCCAAGATATTGGAGGTTGTAGAAGAGGCACAGGACAAAAAGGCTAGAGTCCAACGTTATATTGAAAAATTTTCTAAATATTATACACCTGGAATTATAATTCTAGCTATTACATTTTTCATCATTACTCGAGATTTAAGACTTTCACTGACATTACTAGTTATTGCTTGTCCAGGAGCCTTAGTTCTTTCAACTCCAATGGCTGTTGTCAGTGCCATTGGTAATGGCGCTAAACACGGTATTTTGGTTAAAGGCGGTGAAACTCTTGAGCTAATTGGAAAAGCCAAGGTAGTTGCTTTTGATAAAACTGGTACATTAACGGTTGGAAAACCAATTGTAACTAAAGTTAGAGGAATAGGTGTTAGTACCGACGAAGTCCTAAAAATTTCTGCAATCCTTGAAACCTATTCTGAACATCCGCTAGCTCAAGCGATTATTAAAAAAGCTAGTGAAAAACTTGGCAAAATTGACGAAGTTCCAACCAAAACTAATCTTATTATTGGTAAAGGAATTGCTGGAGTTTACCAAAATAAGCATTATTTATTAGGAAATTATCGTTTGTTTACTAACCTTAAAATTGATTATGAAATTAAAGAATATATTGCTCAAGAAGAATCACGTGGACAAACTGTTATACTTTTACAAGAGGAAGAGCAAATCATTGGAGTTATTTCGCTTTCGGATGAGATTAGAGAAGAATCTAAGCAGTTGATTAAATCCTTAAAAAAAATGGGAATTAAAAAAGTCGTTATGCTTACAGGCGATAATCCCCTTTTTGCAAACTACCTTTCACAAATACTTGGAATCGATGAGTATTATGCAGAACTTATGCCGGATGAAAAAGTTGATAAACTTCAAGAATTACAAAGAAAATACGGTCTAACTATTATGGTTGGGGATGGCATTAATGACGCTCCCGCATTAACCTTAGCAGATATTGGGATTGCTATTGGTGGTAGTGGAAATGATGTTTCGATGGAAATTGCGGATATGGTGTTAATGAGTGATAATATTGGTAAACTTACTCATGGAATTGGTTTAAGTCGTAAAATGATTAAAATCATAAAACAAAATATCACTTTTGCTTTGGTAATAGCATTTGGATTATTACTTGGAGTAATTGTTCAAAAAGTAAACCTATCATTAGGGATGCTTATTCATGAATTAAGTGTTATAATAGTATTGTTAAATTCGTTACGATTACTTCGATACCGAGTAGATTCCATTACCGCCTAAAAAGGAGGGCTAATATGACTTGTCAGCACGATAATTTTATGTGCGAAGATCAAAATTGTATTTCTTTGGTCCCAATCTTTAATTTTTTATCAAATGAAGAAATGGCTGAGATTCAAAAAATTGTCAAAAAGAAAACATATGTGAAAGGCGAAATGATTTTTCTAGCCGGAGAAGAAAATAATAATCTTTATGTTGTTCACCAGGGACTTGTGAAAATTACTAAATATTCCAATGATGGAAAAGAACAAGTGTTGCGAATATTACGACCAGGAGATTTCTTAGGAGAGCATAATCTTTTTTCTAATAAATCATTAGATATTAATGCTCAAGCAGTTCACAACTCTAAGTTGTGTGTAATTGAAGGGAGTAAGTTAAAAGAGTTAATTTTGAAATATCCTGAAATTGCGTTTAAAATCTTAGAAGAAATTTCTTATCGTTTGGTCAAAGCTGAAGAATTATTAAAAAATATTGCAATCGAGTCAGCTGAAAAACGAGTTATTGATTTATTGATATCCCTTTGTGATGAAAACAATGTAGTCACTTTAGATATGAAGAAAAAAGATATTGCTTCAATGCTAGGAATGAGTGCGGAAACTTTAAGTAGAACACTTAGTAACTTAGAAAAAAATAACATTATTCGTCAAAGTAAAAACAAAATAATTATTTTAGACGAAAACTATCTATTTAGTTAGTAATATTTTAGATACTAGGATTAATTTTTCGCTTGTCTTGACAGTCTTAATTTTTAAGAGTATAATTAAACTATATATTACATTAGAGGAGTAGGTGCTAAATGCGAAAGTTTTTCCTAGTTTTTTTATTTTTAGGGATTTTTATTTTAGGGGGATGCTTGCCCAAAGATAATAATAAGATTAAAGTATATACAAGTGTATACCCTATTTATGATTTTACTTCTAAAATCGGCGGCGACAAAGTAGCTGTTTATCCAGTAGTAGATTTTGGGGTTGAACCTCATCATTATGAGCCAGATGCCGCAACAATCGTTAAATTAAAAAATGCGGATTTGTTTATTTATAATGGATTAAAAATGGAATATTGGTTAGATAAAATCAAAAGTCAATTACCTGAAAACAAACCAAAACTTGTTTGTGCGACCGATGGTGTTCAAAAACGATATGGTCATAATCATTATCATCATGATGATAATGAACATAATCATCATAATGAAGAAGGGATTGACCCTCATGCTTGGCTTAATCCATTAAACGTTATTACAATGATGGAAAATATAAAAAATGCTTTAGTTGAAATAGATCCGGAAAATGCGGATTATTATAATGCTAATTTTCAACATTATTCTGAAAAATTAAACGAATTAGATACACGTTATTATAATCAAATTAATCGTTTTGATGCTAATATCCGTAAAATTATCGTTTCTCATGATGCATTCGGATACTTATGCGAGCGCTATGGAATTGAACAGTGGGCAATTGAAGGATTATCACGAGATACTGAACCAGATATGAGTAAAATAGCGAATACAATCGAGTATGCTAAAAATAATAATATTGGTGTAATTTTTTACGAAAAATCAATTGGACCAAGTGTTGCTAATGCAATAGCTAAAGATTTAAAAGAATTAACAGGAAATAATGTTATTGTTCTAGAATTAAATCCAATTGAAGCTATTAGTAAAAAGGAACGAAAAGATGGCATAGATTACTTTAAAATTATGGAACAAAATTTAGCTAATCTAGTTCATTCTTTTAATATTACCGAAAATCTAACAAATCAAAAGTCGGTGAAGTGATGAAAGAAATATTAAGAGTTAATAATTTGTCATTTGGATATGATGATAATCAAGTTTTAAAAAATCTTAATCTAACAATTAATGAAGGAGATTTTGTTGCTATAATTGGGGAAAACGGGTCAGGAAAAACAACATTGTTTAAATTGATTATTAATGAATTAATTCCTCAAGAAGGTGAAATATATTTATTTGGAACCAATGTTAATCAGTTAAAAGATTGGACAAAGGTTGGTTATGTTGCCCAAACTCCAATGCAATATANNNATTTCAATTTTATAATAAGGAACATACGGAATTAACTATTCAAGCTTTAAAAAAAGTTAATATGGAAGATAATCTAAATCGTCAATTTTCAAAGCTTTCACGTGGACAACAACAACGGGTAATGATTGCTAGAGTAATGATTAATCAACCAAAAATAATGTTTTTAGATGAACCAACGGCTGGAGTTGACGTAAATGCTATCGATGGAATTTATCATTTATTAAAACAATTAAATGAACAAGAAAAAGTTACAATTTGTATTATTACTCATGATGTTGCAAAAATAGGACAATTTGCCAGTCGAGTAATTTGTATTGAAAACAAAGATGCCTATGAATTAAGTAAAGAAGAAATTCAAAATGAAATTTATTATCGTCATCGTCACAATGTTCGAACTCTACAAAAAGGGAGAACTGAATAATGAACATTTTTGAGTATCCGTTTATGCAGAGGGCCTTTTTGGTTGGGATCCTCTTGGCAATTATCATTTCATGTATTGGTGTAATTATTGTTCTAAAAAGGTTATCAATGATTGGAGACTCGTTATCGCATGTGTCACTGGCTGGGGTGGCGTTTGGGTTAGTTATTGATATTAATCCAATTATTGGCGCAATCATTTTCAGTGTTCTTGCGGCTTTAGGAATTGAAGCAATTCGAAAGAAAATTCCTGAATATTCTGAAATGTCTTTAGCCATTATTTTATCAGCCGGTGTAGGTTTAGCTGGAATACTTTCCGGTTTTGTCCGCACCTCAACAAGTCTCCATAACTTTTTATTTGGTAGTATTGTTGCCATTAGTAATTTCGAGTTAATAATGGTTGTTGTTACAAGCACTGTTGTATTATTAACATTTGTATTGTTACATAAGCAATTATTTTTTATCGTATTAGATGAACGTGTTGCAAAACTAGCAGGAGTTCCTGTTAAACGTGTAAATTATATATTTACAATATTAATGGCAATTACAGTGTCACTAGCATCACGTACAGTTGGAACATTAATTGTGGCTTCATTAATGGTTATTCCAGTCGCTTGTGCAATGCAATTTGCGAAAAGTTTTCGTCAAACTATCATATATGCAATTTGCTTTTCATTATTCTTTACTGTCTCAGGAATAATTATCTCCTTCTATGGTTCATTCTTCTTTGGAAGTTTAAAACCAGGAGCAACAATTGTTCTAATCGGAGTAATTACCTTAACCTTAATCTTAATCTTTAAGAAACGCAAATAAGGCATTTTGGAAAAACCAAAATGCCTTTTTAATTTTATTAGAAAAATGTTTTCATATTTCTCAT
>LFRX01000032.1 GCA_001512985.1 Acholeplasmatales bacterium DTU056 | reverse complement strand
TATAAAAATGCTAGTAGAGGCTTTGCATATGGATTTGGCTCTACTGACTACTATGATGCAAATGGAAACTTTATTACTAGTGGTTCAAATACCGCCGGTTTTCAACACTCAGGAGATTATTTATATGCTGATACTAAGAAATGGATTGATAATGAATGGATCGACTACATCCTTCCGCAAACCTACTGGGGCTTTACCCGTGCAGCTGCACCATATGCGGATTTAGTTGAATGGTGGGCAAATGTCGTAAAATACAAAAAAGTTAATTTATATACCGGAATCGGTATTTATATGGCCTCAAGTGGGACTACGGATGATAGCTGGCGTTCGAATCCATATGAAATTGAAATGCAAATAAGATATAATTCGAAAATTCCAGAAATTAAAGGGGCTAGTATTTTTAGTCTAAAGCAAATCAAATCCCAAGTTAGTCAGTATCCAGGACTAGAGATTTTAAAGAATGATATGTGGAATACGAAAGTATTAAGACCTATAATTGGGACTATTGCTCGAACTCCACTTGGTGAAGTTCAAAATTTCATTGTTGAGCGTAGTGTAAATCAAAATATTTTAACTTGGGATCACTTGCCACAAGCACGTGGATATGTGATATATCGTAATGCAGGAGAAATAAATTTTGATGATTATTCGCAAATTTTAGATATTGT
>LFRX01000019.1 GCA_001512985.1 Acholeplasmatales bacterium DTU056 | reverse complement strand
GATCTTTCATATTTTACACCTCTATTTTCTATTTATAAATCCAGTTTTTCGTGGAGCAACATAGGCTTCCGCTGCTTCCGTGAATGCAATTTCATCAGCTTTCAATCTAGCTTCTGTTTGCTTAGATAATTCATTTTGAATATTATTGATTCTTTCAATCAGTATTTCCAAAGCTGTTTTCGGTTTTCCTTCTGCTGTAGTTGGTTCTACACTTGTCAAATCTTCCAATTTAGTTGAATAAGATTTTGACAAGTATAAAGAAAGTTTTGCGCAAGCTGGACCAATCAATTCATATAATACACTTGATGCAATAATAATCGTTTCAAGTGCTTGCCCGCTTTCCCCGCCAAGAACCCTAGCCCCTAGCGCAGCAAGCCCAATCGCGACACCAGCTTGTGGAATTAAAGCAAGCCCCAAATAATTCTTGATTTCTTTTGGTTTTTTAACAACTGCACTTCCCGCATATGCTCCAACATATTTTCCAATAATCCGAACAGCAAAATAAACAACACCAATAACAATTAGCGGTATATTACCTGCATAAGTTGATGTGTCAACCAATGCACTTAAGTTGAAGTTTGCGCCGGAGCGTACGAAGAATAACAATAAAATTGGTGGAGAAAAATAGTTCAATTGTTTAAACAATTTGTCATCTTCTGTTACATTAATATATACTGCACCCATAGACATACATCCAAGCAGTGGAGATATATCAAGTAACGTACAAATTCCACAAAAAACAAATAATGCTGCTAGAGCAATAATTAAACGATTATCATTTGAACGGTGGTTTAACATAATTTTTAATAAGAATCCAAATAAACCACCTAATATTATAACCCCGATGTTAGTCATGATTGGGATGATAATAGATGCAACATTTATCGCAAAGCCACTCGCTGATGCAACAGCAATTGAAATGGCAATACTATAAGCAACTAGTCCCACAATATCATCTAATGCCACAACTTGAATTAATGTATCAACAAAGTCTCCTTTTGCTCCGGTTTGTCTAATTGTCATCATAGTTGAAGCTGGGGCTGTTGCTGCGGCTAAAGCCCCTAATACAATCGAAAATGATAACGATAATTTAAACAAATAATATGTCACAATAAAAACCAAAATAGATGCAATCAATGATTCAAATACGGTAATAACAACAACTTTTGGTCCATTTTTTTTAATTAAGGATAATTTAAAAAATTCTCCAGTTGAAAAAGCTATAAAAGCTAAAGCAATATCTGCTAAAAAATCCATACCACTTATAACTTGTTTTGGTATCAAATTGAATACATATGGACCAATTAATATCCCTGCAACAATATATGCAGTTACATTGGGCAGTTGAACGTGGTTTAGAATTATTTCTTGATGAAATTGGCAATCATCAAAAACTAAAAGTTCTTGTATTACATACCGAT
>LFRX01000042.1 GCA_001512985.1 Acholeplasmatales bacterium DTU056 | reverse complement strand
CTCATTGACTATAAAAATCGTTGTGCTATAATAAACTTGAGGTGGAATTTATGAGAGTATTAGATTTAGAATTAGTAAAACAGACCGTCAAGGAACTAGCCATCGAAGCATGTGAAAATATTGGTGAAGATATTTTAACTAAGTTACGCAAAGCTTTAAAAGAGGAACAATCTCCACTTGGACGCGAAGTTTTACAACAAATAATTATCAATGATGAAATCGCTCAAAAAGAACGCGTACCAATGTGTCAAGATACAGGAATCGTTGTGGTGTTTGTAGAATTGGGAAGTCAGATAGTTTTTGAGGGCGATATTTATGAAGCAATTAATGAGGGGGTTGCAGAAGCGTATGTGGAAGGAAATTTACGTAAATCTGTGGTAGCCCACCCATTAGTACGTAAAAATACAGGTACAAATGCCCCAGCAGTAACGCATATTAAAATCGTTCCAGGAACTGACGTAAAAATTACGGTAGCACCAAAGGGCGGCGGTAGTGAAAATATGAGTTTAGTTAAAATGCTAATCCCTGCTGATGGTGTTGAAGGAATTAAAAAATTAGTCTTAAAAACAATCTTTGAAAGTGGTGGAAAACCTTGTCCACCAATTGTTGTAGGAATTGGTTTAGGCGGTACATTTGAAAAAGCCGCTCTATTGGCGAAAGAAGCATTAATGCGTGATTTAGGTGATAAATCTGATGATCCGGTTATTGCTAAACTAGAAGAGGAATTACTTGAAGAAATCAATAAACTAGGCGTTGGCCCAATGGGATTTGGTGGAACAACAACCGCATTAGGAGTAAAAATCAATACATATCCTTGCCATATTGCTAGTTTACCTGTTGCAATTAATATTCAATGCCATGCTGCACGACATAAATCTAGAGTAATATAGGAGGAAACTATGATTAAATTAACTACCCCTCTTTCTAATAATGACATTTTGAAATTAAAAGCTGGTGATACTGTTTATCTGACTGGTATAATTTATACAGGTAGAGATGCTGCTCATAAACGATTAGTGGACTATGTTAATGAACATAATGAACTTCCATTTAATCTTGAAAGCAATATAATTTATTATGTTGGCCCAACTCCAGCAAAACCAGGTCAAGTAATTGGTTCTGCTGGACCAACTTCCAGTTACCGTATGGATCCATATTCATATCTTTTAATGCCACATGGTTTAACATGTTCAATTGGTAAAGGTCCACGAAGTGAACAATTTAAACAAGACTTAGTAAAATACCAAGGAATATATTTTTCAGCTGTTGGTGGAGCCGCAGCTTTAATTAGTAAATCAATAAAAAAAGCCGAAATTATACTATATGAAGATTTAGGACCAGAAGCAATTTATAAGTTATATGTGGAAGATTTTCCAGTAATTGTTACCTATGACGCTCAAGGTAATGATTTACTACAAGAAGGTCAAGCTAAATATCGTCAAATTGAATTATAATTTTCCTCTTATTTTGTTATCTATGTAAATAAAAAGACCGCTTTACGCGGTCTTTTTTATATAACTATCTAATCCTTATTTAATTTCTTGATTTAATTCATTTTCGTTATTATCTAATTCATCGGTATGATGTTTTCGCTCATAAAAAAAGCGAACAACAAGAGTTATAATAATTGCAACAATTACCCTTACTAAAACAATAATAAATGGATTAGCACCTATAGCCATAAATAATAATGTATCCTCAATAATTGCATGACAAAGACACAAAAAAGTACTAACTAAGATTACATCCTTTTTGGTCATTTCTTTTTGTTGGTAACTTTCAATGACTGAAAAAATTCCCCGAGAAAAAACAATTATAAATTCTTTTACTATTTCCATAGTTTATTTCCATACTAAATTCAATATTAATGCAAAGATTATCATTGTTACAACACGGATACAAATTTGTAAAATGCGGGGAACTTTAAGATTCTTGATAATGGTTGTTTCAACTGGTAAACTATGCGAAAGTAATAACATTACTGCAATTATTGTAATTTGGCGGGCAGTAAAACTAAATGCTTGAATTGCGGCAATACCACCATACAAATTTAGGAGATTGCCAGTAATTATAACAATGGCAGCTTCACCAGGTAGTCCAAAATATTTCATTAGTGGACTAAAAAGATTAGAATTATACGGTAATATTTGCACATATTCTAATACTTTAACAAAAAAATAAACTGGAACAACAATTTTGATAAGTTTCCAAATAGTTTTACCAGCCTTAATTAGGCCAACTTTGGATGCTTCTAATACTTTCATATTATATCACTATCTCATAAACACCGTCATATTCTTTTTTAAACCAACTACTTATAATTTGTTTCATTTTGTTAGCGTCTTTTGTTGTATTTATAATAACCTTTCCTGGAGTGTTAGAAGTTTCTAATAAGTTTTCTTTTTGTAAAATAGAATATAATTCTAACGCTGTAGGCATACCACTATTAACAACTTCACAACTTTTAAAAACATTTTTAACCTGATTTGTTAGTAGTTTAAAATGAGTACAACCTAGAATTACAGTATCAAAATCTTTACCTTTTAAAGACTCAAGCACTTGATCAACTACTGCATATGATTTTTCAGAAGTTATTTCACCACTTTCCACAAGTTCCACAAACTCCGGACAGCCTAGTTGATGTACTTGTGCGTTATTTTGAGTTAATAAATTATAATATGCTTTTGAATTAACAGTAGCTTGAGTTGCTAAAACTGTAATTTTATTATTTTTAGTTACTTCTAATGCTTTTCTAGCAGTTGGCTCAATTACACCTATAATTGGAATATTAGTTATACTTTTTAGGTGCTTACTATTTGCAGTGGCAGTATTGCAGGCGATAACAATTGCTTTTACATTTTGACTTAATAAATATTTAGTAACATTTGTAACCAATTGTTCAATTTCAGCCGGTGTTTTTACCCCGTAAGGACAATTTAAGGTATCACCAACATATATAAAATCTTCATTTGGTAAAACATCAATTAACGAATCTAAAACAGTGATTCCACCAATTCCAGAATCAAATACTCCTATTGGTCTTTTCATATTTAATATCTCCCTTATTTTTAAAATGCCTTTATATTATTATAATATAAAGGCATATTTACATTTAACTTGGTTTTATTTGATTTAAAAAGATATCAATTAAAGTTAATTGTTGACGAATACGTTCTTCTAGTTTTAAACTACGATCAGTTTCAAATGTAAAAACTATGCGATTTTGATCTTGAGAACAATATTGATTAATGGAGCCATCTTTTGGTTTTTCATCTTTAATAAATGGAACATTATTGGGAGTTTGGTATTTTTGATTAAATTCAGCCACTAAACTCATTGCGTAAAAAGCACTCTTTGGATTTCCAGCAATAACCTGATTTCCAATATATGGTGGGTTCAAATAATTATTAAGTGATTCATGTAAGTC
>LFRX01000053.1:7456-7722 GCA_001512985.1 Acholeplasmatales bacterium DTU056 | reverse complement strand
AAAAATAATTTACCATTTTCAATTTCAGTTAACACATCTTTTATTGTTTGATCAAAATACCCAATATAAAACTCCTTTTTTCAAACTTATTTTTTTAGTAGGAATATTACTTTTTTTTGCTCCTACTTTGTATCTTCTTTATTCCAATGCCAAACACCATCTATAGTCCAAACTTTTAATCCTTTAAATCCCATTTCTAATTCAAACCCACTATAATTATTGTTTAATAAAATTGCTTCATCTAAATCTTTAACTAAAAATAAATT
>LFRX01000053.1:3039-7367 GCA_001512985.1 Acholeplasmatales bacterium DTU056 | reverse complement strand
TGTAAGTATAATGTTTAATTGTTCCATCTTCATTATATACTATTTTACCAAAGTTCTCCAATACCTCATACTCAAAATGCTTGATAGCAGTAGGTGCATCTGCATAAGAAAAAATACAGCAAGGTTTCACATTCTCTACAATTTGGTTTTTCATAAAAATTTAGCCTCCTCAACTTGTTTAATATAATCACCTAGTTTAATACCATCTGCGGATAACCATACTTCATTACACTTCTTGAATATCCAGAGACGAATCCTGCAGCAAACGAGCTAGAACTAAGTGATACATCTTCTATCAATTTATCATTAACTAATGATTTCGCGTTTATAAAGGCACGTAGCACTCTGTGTACTATACCATTAAAATTATCCATATATGACTCACAAATACCAGAAGGATCACCAGATTCAAAAAATAAGCGAACACTTATAGGGAATTTTGTTTGCTTCGCTATCATATATACACCTCACTCTACTTAAATTATAAAACGCTTTTATTCTCTCTAAGTATAGCATAAATCCCATTTTTTTACAATTAAATATCAATTAATAACATACTTAATAAAAAGAAGCCTTAAAGCTTCTTCGGTTCTCGTTATTAAATTTTCTAGTTCTTCTTCATATTGGTCTTCTAATTCATAAATTTTACATATTTATAAATATGCAGAATATATTTTTAATTATTTTAATAGAAGTCAAATAAATATTTTCATCTATAGCCTAACTTCTAATAGTGTATCCACTCCTTCAAAAATTAATCAAAACAATCATGTCGATATTTGTATTAATTATAGCACTAAATGTGCTTTTAGAAAGAAAATCTTTATAAACATTATATTAACAACCTGTCTAATCTTTATTTTATAAAATCTAGACTATTATGAATTTTTTGTAATCGTGTAAATTGTTGAGTAATCGTTAAATTGTAGTTTCATTTTGGTGTGTTTGTTCAAATATGTCCTGAACAAACACCACTGCTGATATCATTTTAGAATATACGGAAACGGCATATAGGGAATATCGCCCTATATGCATAAAAAAAAGGCCTGATACATATTGTATCAAACCTATATACTTAACTTGGTGCCACTGGCCGGACTCGAACCGGCACGCCTTGCGGCGCTTGATTTTGAGTCAAGTTTGTCTACCAATTCCAACACAGTGGCATTTCCTGTAATATTATACTATGTTTTTCTTAATATTCCAATATTTTTCTATAAAATTTTCTTGGTAAAATCTATAAAAAAAGACTTGATGAAATATCAAGTCGAATTTTCCAATGGTGGAATTAGAGGGACTCGAACCCCCGACCCTCTGCACGTCAAGCAGATGCTCTCCCAGCTGAGCTATAATTCCATATGGCTATTGCATTGGATATTATACCATAATGAGTTTATTTTTTGAAGTCTTTTTCGAAAAATTTTTATCCTTAACAACCAATATATTTTTTGATATAATAACGATATAAGAAAGAGGGAGAGACGATGTATAGCTTTAATAATGATTATAGTGAAATCGCACATAGTAAAATTTTAGAATTATTAGCAAAATATCAATTTGAGCAAAACGTAGGGTATGGATTAGATTATCATTGCGAAAAGGCAAAAGAATTAATCAAAAATCACTTCTCCGTTGATGTCGATATTCACTTTTTAGTTGGTGGAACAAGTGCCAACAAAATTGTTATCGATCATATTTTACGTCCATATGAAGCGGTAATTTCCGTCGATAGTGGCCATATTAATGTCCATGAAACCGGGGCAATCGAAGCTACAGGTCATAAAATAATCACAACTAAAGGTATTAACGGTAAAATAACACCGCCGGAAATCACTAGCATTGTTAATGAACATCATAATGAACATATGGTTATGCCTCGTTTAGTTTATATTTCTAATTCAACCGAAGTTGGAACAATTTATACTAAAGATGAATTAGCGCAAATTAAAAAAATATGCGAAGAAAATAATTTATATTTATTCTTAGATGGAGCCAGATTAGGTAGCGCATTGACATGTGATGATAATAATTTAACTTTAGATGATATTGCCAAATTAACTGATGTTTTCTATATTGGCGGAACTAAAAATGGAGCCCTTATAGGGGAAGCGGTGGTTATTACTAATTCTTCTCTAAAACATAATTTCCGCTATACAATCAAACAAAATGGGGGATTACTAGCTAAAGGTTTTATTGTAGGAATGCAATTTGAGGCTTTATTTACTGATAATTTATATTTTGACCTAGCCCGTCATGCTAATCTATGTGCAAAGTGCCTTGTTACTGGATTAAAAGCCTTAAATATTGAATTTGCCTTTCCTCCACAAACCAACCAATTATTTATTACCCTTGATAATAACCTTATTAAACAATTACAGGAAAAATATCTATTTGAAGTTTGGACATGTCATAACGATAAATCAACTATTCGCTTAGTTACTTCATGGACCACAAACTTAAAGAAATGTGAAGAATTTATTAGTGATTTACAAAAACTAATTTTAAAAAAATAGGGTTAGCATATTAACCCTATTTTTTTAATAGATAATCTTCTTTTGTTAAATAATAACGAAGTACCGTAAAAGTTTTATTTAATCTATCTGAGTGCTTTTCAAATGTATCATAATATTTAAACCCGCATTTTTCAATAACTCGTTTTGATTGGACATTGAAATCAAAATGACCAACAAATAACGTATCAATGTTTAATTCCTCAAAACAATATTTGATTACTTCTTTTACGGCTTCGGTCATTATTCCTTGATTCCAATAGTCTTTACTTAATACATAACCAATTTCTTTTTGATTTTCGCCAAAACCGTCAACTTTATCACGATCATGGACTCCAAGCGATCCGATTACTTTTTGATTTTGTTTATAATAAAGTGCATAAACGTCTTGTTCATTGATAAAACTTTCTAAAATACGTTTTGATTCTTCGATTGATTTATGATGAGGCCATCCAGCCATTTCTCCAACACCTTCAACCTTGGCATACTCATAAAAATCTTCTAAATCGTCTTCCTTCCACATTCGAAAAAATCAACCGATTTGTTTCTAATTGTTTCATATTTTCCTCCGGTAATATTTTTATTAATTTTAGCAAATTATCAATTCATACACAACTATTATTTTAAAAAGGATATCATAAGATATCCTTTTTAAATTATTTTTTGAGGTTCATGGAAATAATATCCTTGTTGGATAAAGCAATTTAATTTTTTAAGTGCTTCGACTTGTTCAGCCGTTTCCACACTCTCCGCAACTATCAAATGATTATACATATTGGCAATTTTAACAATCATTTCAATAATCGCTTGATTTTTGCGTGAAAAGATTCTTGTAACAAATGAACCATCAATTTTAATAATATCATAAGTTAAACTACCTAAAACTGATAATGATGAATATTCTTTTCCAAAATCATCAATTGCAATTAGGAATCCTTTTTCTTTATATTGACTAATAAAATAATTACAAATATCTAATTGATAAATAAAGGTATTTTCACTTAATTCTAAACAAATATCACTTGGATTTAATTGGTGTAATTTGACTTGTTGATCAATGAAGTTTACAAATCGTTCATGTAAAAATGTTGATGGGGATAAATTAATAGCTAAAATCGTATTTCTAAATTCTAATGATCGTTTTAAAATTGCAAATTTATGAATAGCTTGCGTAATTAAATATTCTTCTAAATCATCGATTAAATTCGAAGACTTAGCAATTTTTAGAAAGGTTTGGGGAGGGATATAACCTAATTCTTCGTCTGTCCAACGTGATAATGCTTCTAAAAACTTAACTTCGCCGGTGTTAATATTAATAATTTTTTGGAAATAGATATCTATTTTTTGATGATTAATTGCATCACGCAATTTAGAAGCAATACTAATATTATCCTCTAAGTTTTTGCTTAATTGAGGATGATATTTGACAACCTCGTTATGTTCATTATGAGTAGCATCAATCATTGCTAAATGAGATAAATAGAGCAATCTTTCTAAGTCATCCGTATGTTCAGGATAAATAGCATAGCCAATATTTTTCTTAATATGAATACTAATATCATTAGTTTTAACATCAGTTAGAATATTTTTTTCTAATTCATCAACGACTTGGCTGATTTCCTCATCAGTTGGATTAAAAATAATTATGACATTTCCTGAACCAGCAATTCTTCCACACAAATATCCGCGGTTACTATATTCTTGAACTTTACGACTTGTCTCCTTAATTACCTCCTCTGCAATCCCCACCCCATAATAGGTTTGAATTAGGTCTAAATTTTGAATAGAGATAAAAAAGCAGACCGCTCGTTCAACATT
>LFRX01000053.1:2251-2927 GCA_001512985.1 Acholeplasmatales bacterium DTU056 | reverse complement strand
CCAAGAAAGCCATTTAATTTCATTATTAACAATAAATTTAGATTCATCACTCCAATGATGATTTTTTAATGTTTCATAAAACCAAGAGTGGTCGGTATGCCCTAATGTTTCATTTAATGCCAAGATATTTTTTCCAATAATACTTTCATCAGTATTAAATATTTTTTGAAAGTTTTTTGAGCAATATAAGATTTCCCCAGTCTTACTTACTTTTAAAATATAACTTTTAGGAATCTCCATCGTCGTAATCTGATTATATGATATTGGTTTTAGTTCTTGAAAGTTTTTAATTATATCAAAACGTTTTTTAAATAAAAGTTTTCCTTTAGCATCTTTGGCATAAAAGTTGCTAACATATAAAATTCCACTTACTAATAAACCACAATAATAGGTAATTTTCCCAGCCAAACTATTATTTATCAAATTATCTAAATTATAAAATTTACTACTAACAATGCCAATCCCAACTAAAATACACCATAACAATAACCCTATCCGACCGTACCATTTTAAAAAATAGTAGTTGAAATAAAAAAGTATTAAAGAACAAATAATATGAGAAACAAGCACTACCAGTAAAAGGGCTTCATTTGTTGTCATTTTCAAACTCCAAATCCTTTCCTAGTTTATCAGAACCATTTTTAATTATAACCAAAATATCGATTTTTGTCAAAAA
>LFRX01000053.1:0-2221 GCA_001512985.1 Acholeplasmatales bacterium DTU056 | reverse complement strand
GTGGTAAAAACATCTAATTACCACATATATGTATTAATTATCATGTTAATAACTATAATAAAAAATATATAAGGAGGTATTTTTATATGTCATTAGTAGGTACACAAGTTCTACCTTTTAAAGCGCAAGCTTATCACAATGGTAAATTTATTACCGTAACTGAACAAGATTTTATGGGTAAATGGAGTATTGTTGCATTTTACCCAGCTGACTTCACATTTGTATGTCCAACAGAATTAGAAGACTTACAAAATCACTATGAAGAATTTAAAAAACTAGGTGTTGAAGTTTACTCAGTATCAACTGATACTCATTTTACTCACAAAGCATGGCATGACACATCCGAAACAATTCGTAAAATCACTTATCCAATGATTGGAGATCCATCTCATGTTATTTCTCGTAATTTCCAAGTCCTAGATGAAAATACTGGTCTAGCTCAACGTGGAACATTCATTATCGACCCAGACGGCATAATCCAAGCCGTAGAAATTAACGCAGATGGCATTGGCCGTGATGCAAGTATTTTAATTAACAAAATTAAAGCCGCTCAATACATTCGTCAAAACCCAGATGAAGTTTGCCCAGCTAAATGGAAAGAAGGGGCTAAAACATTAAAACCATCACTTGATTTAGTAGGTAAAATCTAAGGGGTAATTGATAAATGTTAGATGCTAAAATTAAACAGCAGCTTTCGGAATACTTGACGTTATTACAAAATCCAGTAGTTATTAAACAACAAGCTGGAAATGATGAAAATTCCCTTCTTCAAAAAGAATTTCTTTCTGAAATTGCATCAATGAGTGATAAAATCACTCTTGAAGAAGGAACTTTTGCAAGAATTCCTAGTTTCAGTATCAATCTTGTTGGAGAGGATACCGGAGTAATCTTTTCCGGTGTTCCTCTTGGACATGAGTTTACTTCATTCGTTTTAGCACTACTTCAAGTTGGTGGAAGACCGCCGCGAATTGAGCAAGAATTAATTAATCGAATTAAATCAATCAATCAAGAACTACACTTTACAACTTATGTTAGTCTAACTTGTAATAACTGCCCTGAAGTCGTCCAAAACTTAAATATTATGAGCATTTTAAATCCAAAAATTACTCACACAATGGTCGACGGGGCCGTTTTCCGAAGTGAAGTGGAAGAAAAAGAGATTTTAGCCGTTCCAACTGTTTATCTAAATGGCACATTCTTCAGCGGTGGCAAAGTCTCTTTAGAAAAAATCCTAGAAAAACTAGGAGTTAACGTATCTTTTGATATTCAAGTCGATGGACCATTTGATATATTAGTCATTGGTGGAGGTCCAGCAGGTGTCAGCGCAGCAATCTATGCTGCACGAAAAGGAGTTAAAGTCGGGATTATTTCCGAAAAAATTGGTGGACAAATCCTAGACACTTTAAATATTGAAAATGTTATTGGAATTAAACAAATCACTGGACAAAACTTAGCTCTTAATTTTGAAGAGCATATGAAAGACTATAATATTCAAATTATAAAATCACACCGCGTAAAACAAATCAAAAAAGATGACTTATTTAATATTGAATTAGAAAATGGATTTGTTTTACAAAGTAAAACAGTAATTATTGCAACTGGAGCACGCTGGCGCAATCTAAACGTTCCTGGCGAAGAACAATTCAAAAATAAAGGTGTTGCCTTCTGTCCACACTGCGATGGTCCAATGTTTAAAAACAAAGATATTGCTGTAGTGGGAGGAGGAAACTCTGGTGTTGAAGCTGCGATTGACTTAGCAGGTACTTCTTCTTTTGTAACTCTACTAGAGTTTATGCCTGAACTAAAAGCTGATAAAGTTTTACAAGACAAATTATATTCTCTACCAAATGTCAAAGTCTTAAAAAACGTTCAAGTTAAAGAACTAAAAGGTTCAAAAAACCTTGAACAATTAGTCTACATTGATCGTCAAACCCAACAGGAACACACTATTGATATTCAAGGTGTCTTTATTCAAATCGGCCTAATGCCAAATACAGATTGGCTTGGAGATTTTGTGGAACGAAATAGGGTTGGAGAGATTATTGTAGATAATAAAGGCGCTACGAGTGTTCCGGGGGTGTTTGCGGCTGGAGATTGTACAAATAGTCCTTATAAACAAATAATTATCTCAATGGGTTCAGGTGCAATTGCATCACTAAGTGCATTTGAATATTTAATAAAAACTAAAACTTGATACATATATAAACAAAAACCGGTTTGT
>LFRX01000003.1:46024-49898 GCA_001512985.1 Acholeplasmatales bacterium DTU056 | reverse complement strand
TAATTATTTTAGTTTTTCTTATGAATTATATTTAGGAATCCTAATCATTTTAGCAATTATTAAACATTTAATTTTTAACCGGGAAATTACATTTAAATTTAATAAAGAATCATTATTGTTGATTTTATTTATCGGATTGATTTTAATAAGTCATCTTGGATTTTCCATAATTAATTTCAATAAGCGGGAATATTTTCAAACCATTTATGCTTACCTAAGCAATTTGTTTATTTTATTTATTTTTCTTTACTTTATTAAAAATAGTTATTATAAAAACTTAGTTATAAAAGCTTTTTTTATTGGAACTTTTATTTTAGCATGTTCAGTTGTATTAGAATTATTTTATAATTATTATCGTTTAAACATCATTCATGGTCGATATGGTGGTTTAATAATAGACCCTAATGGTGCCGCATTTGTTTTGAATATAGGCTTTTTATTATCTTTTTACAAGGAACGATACTTTGTTTCATTTAATCTATTTATTAGAGTAATATTTCGAATTGTTATTTTTATGAGTATTATTTTTACAGTATCGCGCTCAGGAATAATTATCTTAACATTTATTACTTTAGCAATTCTTGCTTATTATATTGCCAGTAAAGAAGCATATAAAGTCTATATTACAGTGGGTATGATTAGTTTAGGAGTACTGTTCTTTCGTCAAAATGTTATTTCATTTGTAATGGAATTAATGAAAATGGTTGATTTAAAAAGGTTAAGAGAATTATTAATAATTCCAGATAGTAACATCTCTCCGCCAAGTGATAACATACCACCAGTAATTATTGATCCGACAACAAGCGGACGTTTACAATTATTTTTAAATTCTTTAGTAATAATTAGACAAAATTTATTATTCGGAGTGGGAATTGGGAATGTTCCATGGTATATTGATCCAATTAATTTACAAAACTCTCACAATTTATGGTTACAATTAATCTTAGAATCTGGAATATTGATGAGCATCGGTTTAGTCATATTTTGTATATATTTATTAATCTACATTTTTAATAAAGGATTTAAAAATAAAACTATTTTCGTAATAACATTAATAGCATTTTTAATTGAATCTTTTTTTAATCATAATTTATTAAAACTTAATTTAACCTTCCTCGTTTTAGCAATTATCATTTCTAGTAATATTTTAAGTAAAGAGCATCGTATTAAGATCAATCTTGTTTTACCGTTAAAAATCTATAAAGAAAATCAAGTATTACTTAAAGCCCATAATCTTGAACAAAAAGACTATCAATATGAATTTAGTATCATTACGCCAACATATAATCGGGCTAAAATTATACCGAACTTATATAATTCACTTGTTAAACAAACCTTAAATAATTTTGAATGGATTGTTATCAATGATGGATCAATAGATAATACTAATGAAATAATAAAATCATTTGCATCGGAAAACAAATTTAAAATTACATTAATTAAGCAAGAAAATTTAGGAAAACATATAGCGGTAAATAAAGGGTTAAAAATAGCTAGGGGAAAATATGTTGTGATTGTAGATGCGGATGATTATTTAAAAGAAGATGCGTTAGAAAAATATTTAAAAATGTTTAAAAAGGCACTTCAAAAAGAAAAGTTTATTTGTGGTGTAGGGGGCTTAAAGGCCGATGAAAATAATCAAATTATTGGCACATTTCCACGTTTTACTAACAATATTATTGCCAATAATATTGAAAGAGAAAGATTAAGATTATCTTTGGATAAAGCAGAGTGTTTTTATCGTGATATATTACAGGAATATTATTTTCCAGTATTTGAAAATGAAAAGTTTTTAACAGAAAGAATTCTATGGGACAAATTAGCAAGCGATGGATATTATATAGCATATTATCGTGATATCACATATATTTGTAAGTATCTTGATGATGGATTAACCAGTAAGGGAGTTTTAAAATTTATTGATAATCCATTAGGATATGCATATTTTATTAGCTCAGTAATTAGATACGATTATCCAATATCTAAAAGAATTTATCATTTAGGTTCATATGTTAATATTATGCAAAAATATTATGATGTTACTATTAAAGATTTAGCGATTGCTTGTAATGGAAATAAATTTGAACTTTGGGGTTATAGTAAAATTCATAGAGTATTAAAATCTTTAGTAAGGAAAAAGAATAAAGATGAAAGACAAGAGTAAGCAATTTTTGAAAAATCATTTTAATTTAATATTATATATCATTCTAAATGTCCTAACATTGCTTACCAACCTTTTAGCAACAATTAAACTAACTAGTCTTTTTTCAGTTAGTGAATATGGAAATTATTCTTTAGCCATATCATTTATTAGTTTAGTAATATTGCTAGGGATTAATTGGAGTGCATCGTCAATAATATATGTGGGTGTTAAAGAAAATGAACAAAGTAATACATTAAGAAAAACATTAACTGCAAGACTCATTATTGTTTCAATAATGAGTTTAATTGTTATTAGTCTTTTAGTAATCTTACACAAAAAAATTAATTATTATTTAGGAATTGATGCTCTATCAATTATTTTGTTTTATTATATCGCCAATATTTTTATAACAACTATTACAAACTATTTGCTTGCCATCAAGCGTCAATTATTGATAACTTCCCTAGAATTAGTTGGTACTGTCCTATCTTTAATTTTATTACTAACTAATGAAATTACCATTGCTAAAGCTTTAGTATTTAATATTATCGGCCAAAGTGTTGTAATTCTAGGTATTTTCTTTTTTAGAAAACAAGATCTTAAGTTAAATCAGTATGATAAAAAACACCTCCAAGAAGTTTTTAAATTTTCAAGAGCCCAATTTTTAGGATACACTGGAGGATATTTTGTTAACTATGGTACAACCTTATTAATTAATTATTATTTAACAAAAGAAGAATTAGGTATTTATAATTTAAGTTTTCGTCTTTTTAGTAATGTAACTGCCGTGACTTTATTACTAAATACTTTTTATGCTTCGAGTGTAGTGGCAATGATTCATAAAAAGAATATTCAGGAAATTAAACGTTATTTTTATCGAACACGACCAATATTAATCTTTACCTATTTCTTAGGGACAATTAGTTTATTTTTTATAGGACCGATGTTTATTAAATTAATTTTTAAAGAAAAATATATTTTATCAATTAAACCATTTCTAATTTTTTTACTTGCGAATATTCCGATGAGCATCGAAGTATTTTATGTTTCCGTATACAATAGCCTAGAAAAACAATTAATCTTACAAATAGTTATTATAGCACAAGCTTTGATTGCGTTTGGGTTGATGGTTTTTCTAATTCCCAAATATAACATTTATGGAGCAGTAATTTCAATTGTAATATCTTACTATATTAAAACAATTATTAGTTTTTTATATCTAGAAAGAAAAATTTATTGTTTATTGACAAATACTAAAAAGTGATATATAATGACACTAGCAACTAAATAGATGTTTTTGGTGTTTTTAAAACATAACAAGGAATTGGGTGAAAATCCCAAGCTGTCCCAGCAACCGTGATGAGGACGAAATCTAGATAACCACTGTATTCGAAAGAATATGGGAAGGCTAGAGAGTAGGATGAATCTAAGCCGGTAGACTTACCAAAAACATTAAAAAATTCTCCTGGGGTTGGGAAGAAAAAAAGTTTCTTTTTTGTATTTGTCCTAACCTTTTTTGGTTAGGTTTTTTTCTTTCCACAGGACTAACGTAGTTGCAAAAAAATGGAAAGGAAAGGAAGAAAAGTATGCAAAACAAAACCAAAATTATTTTAAGTGTAATTGTCGGGATAGTCGTAATTTGTGCTGTTATTATTACTACTATTTTACTTACTAACAAATCGCAAGCAAAATCAGATGGGTATATTACAATAATTGTAGTTGATGAAGAAG
>LFRX01000003.1:39155-46010 GCA_001512985.1 Acholeplasmatales bacterium DTU056 | reverse complement strand
ATTTGAAAGTTATCCTGGTTTAGGACGTTTCATAGTTTCTATTGAAGGAAAAGCACAATCAGGTAATTATTTTTGGACATATACTCGCAATGATGAACAAACCACAACTGGGGTAGATTTACAGGAGTTTGAAGATGGAGATGTATTTAGATTTTCATTAATATCATGGGAAGAAAATGAGTCTTAAAAAATTAACTCTTTTAGCTGTCTTGGTGGCCTTGGTTGTGGCCCTAGAACAAGCTTTATCGTATTTACCAAGTGTTCAAGTTACTACATTGTTAATTGTTATAATTAGCACAAGTTTTGATAGAAAATATAGTTTGCTGGCTGTTTTTGTGTATGTCACATTAGATAATATTTTAGGTGGATTTACTTTTCTATATCCGTTTATGCTTATTAGCTGGTCACTATTTTCTCTAACAATAAATCGTTTTAGAAATCATAACGAATTAGTCCTAGCAATCATATCGTTAGTCTTTGGATTAGTTCATATGATTATTTTGGGAATACCTAATATTCTTATTTATAAACTAAAATTAATAGCTTATGTAGTTACTGATATACCATTTACAGCGATATTTATGTTAGTCAATTTTTTGACTGTTTTATGGTTATATTCACCATTAAAAAAAATCATTGATATGTTTTTAGAATAAAATAAAAAACTTTAGGATTATAAGTTCCTAAAGTTTTTTTCTTCTATCCGTTTTTTAATGCGCTCAACTAATTGTTTTGGAACATATTCAGAAATATCGCCGCCAAAAACAACTAATTCTTTAATGGAAGTACTTGATAAAAATAAATTATCTTGAGATGGGAATAATAATATTGTTTCGATATTACTATTAATTTTACGATTAAATTGGAATAAAGTCATTTCACTTTGATAATCAATAAAATTTCTTAAACCTCGAATAATCACATTTGCCTTTCTCTTTTCCGCATACCTAATCAACAATTCGCTCGTCTCTTCTACAACCACATTATCTAAATGTTTAGTGACTTCTTTTAACATTTCAAGTCTTTCAGTGGGAGTAAATAATGGTTGTTTTAAAATATTTATTGAGACGACAACATATACTTTGTCAAAAAGACGAGATGCGCGCTCGATGATATCTAGATGTCCGTTAGAAATTGGGTCAAAAGATCCTGGATAAACAGCTATTTTCATTTTTTTCATACCTCATTTTCTTGCTATATATTTTAGTATATAATATATTTTCCATTCTTTCAAGTTTTTTATACGGTCTACTTGCATTATAGATAGAAATTATCTATAATGGTAAAGGTGGTAAAATATGAAATATGATATTCAAATATGGTTTTTTATTGTTTTTTTTCCGTTAATTCCAATAGTTTTTCGCACTTTAATGGCCATTGATGTTAGTAAAATTTTTAAAAAAAATAGTGTAAGGGAAATTAGATTACTATTTATGTTTACTAGTATTATTATCGCATTTTTGGTTTCAGAAGCGTTCATGCGTTTTTTAGAACGTTTGGTTAGTTTCTTTGGATATTAACAAAAATTACTAGTATAAAACACCTCAATATTATTATTAAAATGTATAAAAAAATTGTCATAGTTAATAATAATCTTGAGGTGATTAAAGTGAAGAATTGGCTAAATAAGATTTCACGGGAGAAACTACAACGTTATCTCTTTGTTGGAGTATTAGCTTTGGTATTTGTGGCGTTTTTTATCTCGCTTAGTTTAGTAAAACCGAATGAAAATACACCTCCATCAAATAATGATCCTGAACCACCAGTTGATGATCCGATTGTAGAAGAGTATGAAGTATTAAAAAGTCCGGTTTTAGGTGACTTAGTTATAGTTCGTAAATTCTATAATCCAAATTCAGAAAAAGAAGATCGTTTAATGTCACTTTATAAAATTGGAACTCGTTATAGTACTTCAACTGGTGTTAGCTGGGAAAAAGAAGATGGTGAACCATTTGAAGTATATGCCAGTTTAAGCGGAACAGTTAAATCTGTCCGTTCAGATAACTTATATGGAACTGTTGTTGTTTTAACTCACGATAACGACTTAGAAACACATTATATAAGTTTAGGCGAAGTATATGTATCTGAAGGACAAACTGTTAAACAAGGTGATAAAATCGGCATAAGTACCGTTAGCAGTTATGATAATTTACGCAATCATATTCATTTTAAAGTTATCAAAAAGAATCGTTTACTAGATCCATTAACTGTTATTGGTAAAAAAATCAATACCATAGAGTAAGAAAAAAATCTTTATCGTGATGATAAAGATTTTTTAAATATTATATTAAGTTTACTTATAGAGAAAATAACTATAAATTCACTAATTAGAACACCGCTTATTAAAATACTTAATAAAGTATAAGGATTAAAAGAAATTAAGAAGTCAATTAAATATTTTGGTTGAAAATAAATGAAGAGGAAGATTGCTAAAATTAGCAAGACGATACTAATATTATTAAAATAAATTGTGAACACATTGAATAGTCGATTAGTGATGATTTGCATTAAAAATAAGTTAATAAAAAATATTGTAGATAAATCAATCGTAAAGATCTTTAAAAAAGTAAATAAATAGTATTCTCCAACAAATATCAAAGTATTGATAATTGCTAAAATGAAGACATTCCAAAAATCACAAAGTAAATAAGAGACACGATCAATGTTAATATTTAAAAAAATATTAACATTTTCTTTTTTTTCATATATACCTAAAATTGCTTGGAAAAAGCAAATACTAGGTATTAAAACATATAAAAATAACGAATTTATTTTAGATATAAAATAAAACACACTTCCAATGATAATTAATATTAATAATAATAAAATTTCGATAAATCGGTATGAAAAAAAGTGGAATTTTAAAAAACTAATTTTCTTCATTAACTAATCCCTTTCTTTTCCCGCAAGTTGATTAAATGAACAAATACTTTTTGGATTGGGACTTCACTCATCTTAATTAAGTATTTTTTATATTTGCGAATATCATCTTTAGTTAATTTTTGATGAATACAAACATATAAAGTATTACCACGTTCTTCAACACCAATAACTTTTATTCCGGATATTAAAGAGCGTAGTACTTCGCTTTTACCACTTAAGTAAGTAAAGTTTTCCTTCAACTCTTCTACAACAAAATAATCAATTAATTTTCCATTATCTAAAAATAGTACCGTATCAATGGCAAATTCAATTTCGTCAATATAATTAGTCGTTAAAATAAAAGTGCGTGGATATGTTTCGAAATGTTCATATAAAAAATTGAAAAAGTCAAAACGATCTTTGGCATCAGCATCTTTAACTGGTTGGTCAAAGATGGTCACATTAGCGCGGCTTGCCAATCCAATAATTCCAATTAAAAGGCTTTGACGGTCTTTTTCAAGATTTCCAAAATGTTCTTTTGGGTTTATTCCAAAATAATTAATTAATTGATAAGCATATCCATTATCCCATTTAGGATAGAAAGTTGCCATTAGTTTAAGGATTTGTTTAATTGAAAAATGTTTTGGAAAGGTTAAATCACTTGCGATAAAACAAATCCGATTATTGACTTGGCGATTTTTATATAATATTTTACCATCAAGATAGACAGTTCCCTCAGTTGGTAATAGTTGACCGGATAACAATTTTAATAGTGTTGATTTTCCAGATTTTCTACGTCCGATGATAGCATAAACCTTATGGTCTAGAAAGTTGAAGTTAAAGTTTTTAATGATTGATTTGTTACCAACTTGATATGATATATTATCGCAAACTATTACTGACATATTTTTCTCCTTTCCAAAGAAAATATCTAAAATTAATATACACTTTTTTACGGCAAAAGTCAATTAAATAAAGAAGTAACAAAATTTAAAAAAAGTTGTCCTCTTTCTCATAAAAATGGACTTCTTGCATAAGATGTAGTAAACAATATAAGGAGGAAGAGGATGAATTTAGAAATAAAACAACGAGTTTTAGAAATAGCTGATATTTTTTTAAGTGAACGAAGTACAGTTCGTGAAGTGGCAAAACGGGTGGGATGTTCCAAAAGCACAGTTCATAAAGATTTAACCGAACGTTTGCCAGAAATTAATCGGCAACTGTTTGAAAAGGTTAAAGAATTACTAGAATATAATAAATCGATTAGGCATATTCGTGGAGGAGAAAGTACTAAACTACGTTATTTACAATTAAAAAGTAATAATTAAATGCTATGGTAGATTCCATAGCATTTTTAAAATGTGTAATATTCATTTGGTAAAACTTCAATAGATATTTTATCTTTGGTGATATTAATTAGTTTTTCTATCAAATTATCGATTTCTTCGATTGGAACTTCAATCGACAAACTCACCCACTCTGAGAAAGTCTGATTAAACATTTGATATTTAGAAATCAATTTCATAATATCATTATGAAATTGATAATCGAAGGTAATATTAACTTGTTTTACTTTAAACAATTTTTTTAATGTTACTTTGGATAATGTTTGTGAAACACTTGAACCATAGGCACGGATTAATCCACCAGCCCCTAGTTTAATTCCCCCAAAGTATCGTGTTACTACGGCAATCACATATGTTAAATTATTTTTTTGTAAAACATTATATATCGGTAGACCAGCAGTTTGGCTTGGTTCTCCATCATCACTATTTTTACTAATTTCACCGTTAGGACCGATAATATATGCATAACAATTATGAGTAGCATCGTAAAATTTTTTTCTAATTTTTTGTAAATAATCATTTGCTTCATCAATAGTTTTTACTGGTGCTAAATGACAAATAAAACGACTCTTATTAATAATAATTTCATTTATATATTCTTGATCAATTGTATACATATAATCACCTATTCTTATTATAACTTAAAGCAAAAGGAATTGCTAGGACAATTTTTTTGATAAAGAGTGGAAAAAATAAATTAAATATTGTATAATAACAATAAAGACGGAGTTTTTACAAAATATTACATACAAAAAATATAAATGGAGCGTTATTATGGAAATGGAAAAAAAGTTTGAAAAAGGTCGCGAAATAATAAAAACTCTAATAAATGGTGGATTTGAAGCATACTTCATCGGAGAATGTGTCCGTAATACAATTATGGAAATCCCCTTTTCGCAAATCGAAATAACTACTAATGCTCTTCCTGAAGATATTGAAGAGATTTTTAACTTTACTAAAGTAATTAAGACCGATGAAGAAACAATCCTGCTTTATTTTGGCGATGAGTATTTAATCACTACTTTTTCGAAAAAACATAACTTTCCAGATAAAAGAACTCCAAAAAGCAAACATTATTCAAAAAATTTATTAGATGAATTAGCTTGTCGCGATTTTACGATTAATGCTTTAACAATGAGTCATAATAAAAAAGTAACGGATGCTTATTTAGGATTTGAAGATATTAAGAAGAAAACTATTCGGACAATTGGAAATCCAAAAGTTCGTTTTGAAGAAGATCCAGCCCGTATTTTAATTGCTATTAGTTTAATTAGTCAATTAGGATTTAGAATTCATAAAAAAACCCATAAAGCGATGAAAGCTAAGCGTAAATTACTACATAATATTCCCCCTCGCAAATTATACACTACATTTAAGAAAATAATCGAAGGAACATATTCACGCCGTGCTTTTTCATATCTATACGAATATGGCTTTCATAGATATTTACCATTTAAAAAAGGCATTAGACAACTTGCTAAACGTCGCTTTAAAGTTAAAACAATTGATGAATTTATTGCATGTTGTGCGTTAGTCGATGAAAAGTTTAATCCAGAAATAATTGAAAGTGCTGACAATAAAGAGTTTTTGTATAATGTTTTAGAATTTGCTTATCGTTATCCAAAATTATCTTTTAGCGATTATGACTTGTTTAAATATGGACTAAATGTAGCTTTGACAGCTAATCGGGCAGCGTATTTAGCTGGTAAAAGTAAAAACTATGCTAAAAAAATTAAAAAACGTTTTGATAACTTAGTTATTAAAAATGTTGATGATTTAGCATTTTCTAATAATCAAATTTTAATGTTGGCCAATGATATTCCATTAGAAGATGCTTATAAATTAATTGATGAAGTATGTGAGCAAATTTTAATTGGCGAATTATTAAATGAAGAAGATCAAATTAAAATTTATTGTATAAATGCTTTAAAGAAAAAAGAAAATAAAGAAGACACACAAATTGAAAAAACTTCTATTGAAAATCAAATACCAATTGAGACAATTTCAACTGATTTTGATGTTAAAGAAGTTAGCCATGAAGAAGAAACTTTTGTCATTCCAGAACAAAAAATCGAAGAGTTGGCTAGTGCTGCAACTGAAAGTGAATTAGAGGAAAATTTACTTGAACATGGACAAGTAGTTAAGACATATACTGAAATGAAAATTAATCTACTTGAAAAGAAATTGCTTGAACAAGAACGTTTATTAAAAGAAAAAGATGAGCGTTTATATCAATTAGAAAAACAAGCGTTACAACAACGTTTAAATTTAGATATTGATAGAATTGTCCAACAAAATCTTGAAACTTTGCGAGAACTAAATTATCTAGATACAACTTATAGTGAGAAGATAATGCTTGGACGTGAATTACAAAAAGTTTATCGACAATTTTTATCAAGTATTGATGAAAAATATCGAGAAATTTTAAGTGAGGATAAAGACAATGAGAAAGATTAAAGACTTTATGTATGGTGAGGATGTTGAGTTGTTTGCTAGATTATTTGATATTTCTATTCGCTCCACTTCCGCAAACTCCGAATATGCCTCATTAAATGCCTTTGATGGTGAGGATGTTGTGGAAGCGAAGATTTGGGGGATCGATGAACAAAAGAAAAGTATATTAAAAAATGATGAAGTATATTTTATA
>LFRX01000003.1:23858-39128 GCA_001512985.1 Acholeplasmatales bacterium DTU056 | reverse complement strand
TTAACACAATATTATGAATTTGCAAAATTAAGTGAAGAAGAATTAAAAGAAGAAATATTTGGGTATATAAACAAAATAAGTAATCCCTTGCTTAGAGGAATTACTAAAGAATTAATTACCATTTACCAAGATCGTTTCTTTACTCATCCCGCGGCGGTAGTAATGCATCATAATTATCATTCGGGCTTAGCTTATCACGTTTATTCGATGTTAAAACTAAGCGATGGTATTTTGAATGTTTATCCATTTTTAAATAAAGACCTATTATATTCAGGAATAATTTTGCATGATTTAGGGAAAACATTTGAATTAAGTGGACCAAAAGGAACAGAATATACTTTAGAAGGGAATTTAATAGGCCATATTACTTTATGCGTGAATGAGATTTATCGTATTGCTAGTCAAATGGGTGTAGAAAAAAGTGATGAAGTTTTAACTTTAATGCATCTAGTATTATCGCATCACGGAGAATTAGAATATGGTAGCCCTAAAGAACCGATTGTTGCGGAAGGGGTAGTGATACATTTTTTAGATAACCTTGATGCACGCTTAGCAACTTTGGAAAAAGAATTATCACGTACTAAAAAGGGCAAATTTACTGACAACTTACCTATTTTTGATCGAAAAGCCTTTTATAATCCTAACATTAAATAGAAAAACGCGATTAGGCCTATTTTCCTAATCGCATTTTTATATGTAAGTTACTTATAGATAAATGCAACTTATCCAAAAGGTCTTTACAAGGGTAGTTTACAATAGTAAAATATAGTTGTCTTATTCAAGAATAAGACATTATCTGCTATTGACCCCCCTGTTTAGCAGATCTCTCTTTCTTATTTCCTACTATTATCATTTTGGAAAGGTACCTAAGTCGCCCTTATTAGGTACCTTTTTTAAAAATTAGTACATCCAACTAGCCCCAATAATTACTAGTAGGATAAATAAAACTAATATTAAAGCAAAGTTATTTCCACGGCGGCACATTTTATGCATCTTCATCCCCCTTTCTATGTTTGGTCATTATATAATATAAGAGTTTATTGTAACTTGAATTTACAATTGCCTAAAAAGTTTATTTATATATTGAAATTTATTTTAAAAAATGATATTATATTATTGTTTAAACCACTTAAACTAGCAGATAACAATTAAGGAGTGAAAAATATGAACAGTTCATCAATAATGAAGCGTACTCTTCCCTTAATAATTGCTTTAATATTAATTATTGGGATTGCTTTAACTTTAACTCTAACTTCTAAGAAAAAAACTGCCCCAAAAATTTCAAATCCTGACGAAGCATTTTTAACATATGAAGATTTAGTAATAAAAAACAAAGATGCATATAATATTTTAAAAGTTAGATACGGCTATTCAACAACATTAGATTTAATTGACCGTCATTTATTAAAAAATGCCAATGGTAAAAATTATATTGATGCAATTACTGAAGAACAATTAAAAAAAGCATTTAAAGATAAATATGGATTAGATCTTGATGAAGCTGAAGAAGACAAGCTTGAAGAATTGTTTGACGAGATTTATTTTGATACTGGCTTAAAAGGACAAGCTGAAGTCTTTGAAATGCTAAAATTAGAACTAGCTAAAAAAGAATATACAAAAGATATGATTCGTAAAGACCAAGAAGAACATGATGCGGATGAAGATCGCGAAGAAAATTACTTCCCAGAAAGTGATTACAAAACTCAATTAAAAAATAATTATAAAGAAGATATCGCCGCTATCGTTGTTCCGTATACAACTCAAAATGAAGTAGAAATTGCTTTACGTCAATTAGGTATTAAGCAAAGTCAAGATAAGAAAAAATGGGTGAAAGTTGTAGAAGATGCATATGGTGATCCTTTAACTATTGAAGAAATTAAAAAGGCATTTATTGACTTATATAACTCTGCTTATGCTTATAAAGTACCAACTTACCCAACTAATCAATTAGTTTTACAAGAGGGCGTTCATTATAATATCGTTGATGGTAAAATTGTTTTCAATCATAACAATTTCGATCATGATTCAAAATTAGTATATACTCAAAAACAAATTGATGAATTAGGTCTTGCCACATTATTATATGATGATTTAGTGGGTGTGCAAGATGCAGAAGATTTAGAAAATGCGAAGTTCTATACATATCAATTTGATAGAATGTATTCTGGAAAATATTATTTAGTATTAAAAATTGCTAATGCTGCTAAAAATGAACTTGATACAGTATTAGAAAATGGTTTAACAATAAGGGAAGAAATTACGAATAAATTTATTGACAATAAAACAACAAACGATCGTATTAATAAAGAAATTGCTAAATTACGTAAAGCTAATAATTTAGTCATTTATGATCCATTTATTTCACTAAATTATTCATTACAAGTTAGTGATTATAAACAAACTAAAAAAACTCATAAAACTATCGTAGCTAAAGTCGATGGACTTGAAATTACAGCAGATATGTTATATGAAGAATTAGTTAAATTATATGGTGTATCATACTTTAGCGATCGTATATTATATTATTATGTATTACATTTAACTGAATACAATGATTTCTTTGATCCAAAAACAGACAAGTTGTTAACTAAAGAAGCTCGCACAAAATATAATGATGAGTTTGCGGAATTTAAAACACGCATTAAGCAAGAATATGCACAATATGCATCATATATTACAATGGAAGAATTCTTGATTAGTTCATATAATGTTCAAACAATTGACGAACTAAAATATTTACTATTCTATCGTGATATTTTAGCTGACTTTAGAAAAGGATTTGCAGATGTTGAGAAAAACTGGGACAAATATGAAGAATTAATGAACAAAAAATATGAAGAATTCTTTGAGGTCCGTGGTATTCACTTATTAATCCACATCCAAGATGATGAAGGTAATATTGTTGATCCAGAAGAATGGACAGAATATCAAATCAATCTTGCTAAAGAATTAACTGAATTAATTAAACAAACATTGAAAAAAGAAGTTACTGGAAGCAAAACATATGCAACAATAATGTCTAGAATTCAAGATGACTTCAACCGTTCACCACGTCTTGTGGCTGGATATGATGTTGACTCTCCACAAGCTAGACCATTAGACGATCCTGATGCATTATATCCAGAAGTTGATTACCGTTATTCAAAATTTAAATCAGCTGGATTTGTTCTAAAATATGAAGATTTAGGAACAATTACTCCAGGACAAATGGTTAAACCATTTGAAGAAGCGGTAAGATATATGTGGGAATTAAATGATGAAGAAGGTCATCATGGCGATGGTAAAGCAAGAATGTATGATAATTCTGATAAACCATACATTCAAACAGAATTTGGCTTCCACATCTTTGTAGCAACAAACACTGTAGATTATAAATATGCGGATAAAGAAAATAAAAAGCTTCCAACTAAAGAGCAAGTATTAATCTACATTAAAGCTACTGAAGGTGTTAAAGGAATTTCTAAAGAAGAAGAAAAACAAATTCAAGAACAATATAAAGCTTTATCAGAGGACGTTAAAAACGCCATTGCGACATATTTCATGCCAATCTATAATGAATTTAAAGGAACTACTAGTGATAGCGGTCAAATGCCTGCTAACTATGCAGATATGTTCTTAATTGAAGCAATTAAGAATATCGTTGAATCTACTAATACTACTTTCGCAAATGAAGAATACCGCGCTAGTTTAGTATACTATCTAAATAAAAAATATGAGTCATCTCAACGTTCATTAACTTACAAATTAGAAAGTGATAATTAGTAGTTAGGTGGTAGAGTTAATCTACCACCTCTTTAATTATCTTTGTTTTGCGTAGTGATGATTAGTTGAAAAAAACAGCATAATAATGTATAATTAAGGGATAAAACACCAAACGAGGTAGGAACATGAAGTTTTGTGTATTAGCAAGTGGAAGTAAAGGAAACTTAACATATATTGAAACAAATAATACTAAGATTTTAATTGATGCGGGGATTTCATATCAAGAGGCTAAGAGAAGAGCTCAAAGCAAAAATATTGATTTTGATGAAATCCAGGCCATATTTATTACACATGAACATTATGACCACGTGGCATATTTACCAACTTTTTTGAAAAGAACACAAGCAACATTATATATTAATAAGAAAAGTTTGATTAAAATGAATGGTCAAATTTTAGAAAAATTAAACGGTCATAAAGTTCGTTTTTTAGAAGCTGATCAAAGTATTACAATCAATGATATTGAAATAATACCATTATTATTATCACATGATAGTGCTAATTGTTTTGGTTTTCATTTTGTCAGTCCAACTCACAAATTAACTTACGTGGTAGATACTGGTTTTGTTCCATTAAAATATTTTGAATTATTAAGTAAATCTGATGCTTTTATTATTGAAAGCAACCATGATATTGAAATGTTACATGAAAGTAATCGACCAATCGAATTAAAACGACGAATTTTATCATCTTCAGGTCATATGTCTAATCGTATTTGTTCCCAAATAATTAAAGCAGTGATCAATTCTAAAAATCAATATGTGGTTTTAGCTCATTTAAGTGAAGAGGTAAATACCGAAGAAATAGCTTTACAAACATTATTTTCTATGGTTGCTTTACCAAAAAACACAAAGATTCTTGTAGCTAAACAATATGAACCATTAGATTTGATAATATTGGAGTAATGATATGATTAATATTATTTGTGTTGGGAAAATTAAAGAAAGGTATTTACAAGAAGGAATTAATGAATATTTAAAACGGCTAAAACCATTTTACGATATTCAAATTACTGAAATAAAAGAAATTACAACTAATGATATAAGTAAGAATATTATTGAAGAGGAAAAATTAATTTTAAGTAAAATAAAAAATAACGATTATGTTATTACCTTAGAAATTGAAGGGAATAATCTAAGTAGTGAAGAATTATCTAAACATTTAAATTCATTGCTTACTTATCATAATAGTGATATCGTATTTGTAATTGGTGGATCATATGGACTAGGTGAAAATATAAAAAAAAGAAGCAACTTTGCCTTATCATTAGGGAAAAACACATATCCACATCAATTAGTTCGATTGATATTTTTAGAACAACTATATCGCAGTTTTATGATTATTCATAATACGAAATATCACAAATAAAGGAGCGAAATTAATGAGTGTTTTTAAACTAAAAAGCGATTTTAAACCGACTGGGGATCAACCGCAAGCGATTGAAAAATTAGTCCGAAATATAAAAAACGGTGTTAGAGAACAAACTCTTTTAGGAGCAACTGGAACCGGAAAAACTTTTACGATTTCCAACGTCATTCAACAAGTCGGTAAAAAAACACTTGTATTGGCTCATAATAAGACTTTAGCTGGTCAATTATATAGTGAGCTAAAATCATTCTTTCCTGAAAATAAAGTAGAATATTTTATTTCGTATTATGATTACTATCAACCAGAAGCCTATGTTCCAAGTAAAGACTTATATATCGAAAAGGACTCAAGTATCAATGATGATATTGACCAAATGCGTCATAGTGCAGTTAGTTCGTTATTAAGTCATGATGATGTCATAGTAGTAAGTAGTGTTTCATGTATTTATGGTATTGGAGATCCAGATGATTATTTAAAAGGGATGTTGGTTTTAAAAGAAGGACAAGTAATTGAACAAAAAGAAATCTTAGAAAAATTAGTTTTAATGAATTATGTTCGAAATGATTATGAGTTTAAACGAGGAACATTTAGAGTCCGAGGCGAATCGATTGAAATAATTCCAACATATGAAAAAACCAATGCCATTCGAATTGAATTTTTTGATAATGAAATTGAACGCATTCGCGAAATAGATATAATAACTGGACGAGTTATAGCAGAAAAATCTATTGTAACTATTTATCCTGGTTCATTATTTAATGTTTCAGGTGATAAATTACAAGAAGCTATTCGTCGCATTGAACAAGAGTTAGAAGAACAAATTGCATATTTTAAAAGCCAAAATAAATTTTTAGAAGCCCAACGAATAGAACAACGAACTAAATATGATTTAGAAATGTTGCGTGAGATTGGAACATGTAGTGGGATTGAAAACTATTCACGCCATTTAAGTTTGCGTGAAGAAGGAGAAACTCCATATACTCTATTGGATTTTTTCAAAGGAGATTATTTGTTGATTATCGATGAGTCTCATGTCACCCTTCCGCAAGTTCGCGGAATGTATAATGGGGATAGATCCCGTAAACTAAGTTTAGTTGAATATGGTTTTCGTCTCCCATCCGCATTAGACAATCGGCCATTAACATTTGAAGAGTTCTATGAAAAAATTGATCAAGTTATATATGTCAGTGCTACACCTGGCGAATTTGAAAGAGAACGCAGTTATGAAATTGTTGAACAAATCATTCGCCCAACGGGATTATTAGATCCAATAGTAGAAGTAAGACCAACTGAAGGACAAATAGATGATATTGTTAAAGAAGTAACTGAACGAGCAAAACAAAATGAACGAACATTGATTCTTACTTTAACGAAAAAAATGAGTGAGGATTTAACGGAGTATTTAAAAAGCCTAGATATTAAAGTTGCTTATTTACATAGTGAAATTAAATCCTTAGAACGAATGGAAATAATTAGAGAATTACGACTTGGAGTATATGATTGTTTAGTAGGAATCAATCTTTTACGCGAAGGAATTGATATTCCAGAAGTTTCATTGATTTGTATTTTAGATGCCGATAAAGAAGGATTTTTACGAAGTGAAACAAGTTTAATCCAAATAATTGGACGTGCAGCCCGAAATGCCAATGGAAAAGTAATTTTATATGCAAATACAGTAACAAGTTCGATGGAACGGGCAATTTCTGAAACATATCGTCGCCGCGAAATTCAACATCAGCACAATCTAAAACATAATATTATTCCGAAAACAGTTTATAAAGAAATTAAAGACAGTATTGTAATTACTAAAGAAGTTAAAGAACAATTTGATAAGGTCGATTTAGACTTTTTTAATAAATTAAGTGTAATTGAGAAAAAAGAGTTAATTGCTAAACTAGAAAAAGAAATGAAAGAAGCATCAAATCGTTATGATTTTGAAGAAGCTATGATATTACGTGATATTATTTTTGAATTAAAAGTCGAGTTAGAAAAGAGGTGAAGATAATGGCTAAAGTTATAGTAGGATTAAGCGGGGGCGTCGATTCAGCGGTTGCCGTAATTAAATTATTAGAACAAGGATATGATGTTGAAGCGATTTTTATGCGTAACTGGGATTCAACTCTAAATAATGATATTTTAGGTAATCCAAACGATTTAAATGAAGTATGCCCGCAAGAAAAAGATTATATGGATGCGGTAAACGCAGCAAATACTTTAGGCATTAAACTTCACCGAATAGATTTTGTAAGTGAATATTGGGATAAAGTATTTACCTACTTTTTAGAAGAGCATCGTCGTAATCGTACCCCAAATCCGGACATTTTATGCAATAAAGAAATTAAATTTAAAGCTTTTTTAGAAGAAGCCTTGAAAATGGGGGCTGACTATATTGCTATGGGGCATTATGCCCGTGTAAAACATAATGGCGATGTTCAATTATTAAAAGGAATTGACAAAAATAAAGACCAAAGTTATTTCCTTTGTCAATTAAGTAAAGACCAACTTCATAAATCATTATTTCCACTTGGAGAATTAACAAAAGAAGAAGTTCGTCAAATTGCACATGAATATAATTTGTCGGTTGCGGATAAGAAAGATTCAACAGGAATTTGTTTTATTGGAGAAAGAAATTTTAGAGAGTTTTTAAAAAATTATATTCAAGCTAATCCAGGTAATATAGAGACTTTAGATGGACGAGTTGTTGGTCGTCATGAAGGCATCATGTATTATACAATTGGACAACGAAAAGGCCTTGGAATTGGTGGAGAAGGAGAACCATGGTTTGTTATTGGTAAAGATCCGAGCCGAAATGTATTACTAGTTGGACAAGGAGAAATGCATCCGCATTTATATAGCAATCGTTGTATTGTTACCGATGTTAATTGGATAGGGCCACAATTTAACGATAAATTAGATTGTTTTGCAAAATTTAGATATCGTCAAAAAGATAATCCAGTAACAATTCAATGGTTAAATCAAAATACCTTAGAAGTCTTTTATCCACAAACCATCAAAGCCGTTACTCCCGGACAAGCCGCAGTGTTTTATGACGGTGATGTATTGCTAGGTGGAGGAACAATCGATCAAGTATTTATGAATGATGAAAAGAGAAGGTATTAGATAGATGAAGAAGATATATGGGATTGTGAATAAAGTTACATATTATAACGAAGAAAATGGGTTTGGCGTAATTCGGATTAAACTGGATTATCATGATCCGGAAATGGCCAAATTCCAATCAATTCTAGTTTCTAATAATTTAGTAGTAACTTCCAATTTTTCGCGAATCCCAATTGAAGGGGAAGAATACATTTTCTATGGGGATTTTGTGAATACTAATTATGGTATTCAATTCAAAGCCAAATCCTATTCTCATCAAATTCAATCATCAAAAAATAGTATCATTTCGTTTTTAGCAAGCGATTTATTTAAAGGAATTGGTAAAAAAACTGCCACTAAAATCTATGAGACACTTGGGCCGAATTGTTTACAACAAATTATTGATAACAAGGAAGTTTTACATAATATTGATGGATTAAAAGAACAACAAAAAGAAACGATATATCAAGTCTTAAGAGATACATATCAAACAAATCAAGCATTAATGGAATTGTTAAACTTTGGTTTAACAATGAATATGAGTATAAAAATTATTAAAATTTTAAAAGAAAAAACTTTACAAATTATTCGTGAAAATCCATATCAATTAATTGATTTAGTTGAGGGAATTGGTTTTTTGCGTGCTGATCAAATTGCTTTAAAAATTGGAATTTCCAAAAACAGTCCTATTCGGATTCAAGCATTAATTGTTTATTATTTACGTATGTTTACTTATGCTAATGGGAATACTTATTTAGAAAAAGAAGAATTATATTCAAAGTTATGTAATTTAGTAAATAAAGACGAAGACATTTTAACCTATGAATTATTTTTAGAAAATATAGAAATATTATCAAAAAATAAACAAATAATTATTGATGAAGATAAACATATTTATGATAAATATGCTTATTATGCGGAAAAGACATTTTCAGAAAAAGTATATCAATTATTAAGTGCTGATTTAAATCCAGATTTTAATGAAGAATCCATTAATTCCGCATTTAAAAAAGTTCAAGAAGAATCACCGATCACTTATAGTCCAAATCAAATTAAAGCAATCTTAACTGCATTACGGGAAAATATTTCAATTATTACTGGCGGACCAGGTACAGGTAAAAGCACAGTAATAAAAGCTATTATTGAGACAATATTTGTTCTAGATAAGAGTCAAAAATATCGTAATAATATCGCATTACTTGCTCCGACTGGACGTGCCGCAAAAAGATTACAAGAAGTAACAAATTATCAGGCTATGACCATTCATAAGTTTTTAGGTTATGATCGTTCAGGAAGATTTCGCCATGGACCAGATTTTCCTGTTGATGCAAAAATCGTGATTGTTGATGAGAGTTCGATGATTGATATTTTGCTTGCTAGTCGTTTGTTCTCAGCTCTTTTATTAGGAACAAAAGTTATTTTTGTCGGTGATGCAAATCAATTACCATCAATTGGTCCAGGGCAAGTATTGCTTGATTTAATAAATTCAAAAGAAATTACCACAATAACATTAGATACAATTCATCGTCAAGCTGAGAATTCAAGTATAGTCCATTTAGCTCATGCCATTAATCAAGGAATGATTCCAAAAAATATTTTAGAAAAACAAGAGGATCGTAATTTTATTATTGTAAACGATCAAAAAATAATAACTAATATCGCAACAGTTATTAAACAAGGACTAAATGTCGGATTAGATTTAATTCGTGACATACAAGTTTTAGTTCCATTATATAAAGGTGAAATAGGAATTGATGCAATTAATGCTTACTTACAAAATGAACTAAATCCTTTAGTTGGCGATTTTGAAATTTCACACTTAGGACGTAAATTTAGAGTTAATGATAAAGTAATTCAACTTGTCAATCGCAGTGAAAAACAAGTAATGAATGGAGACATTGGTTATATTATTAGTCTTGATTATAATGATGGTAAATACCGTGGATTAGAAGTTATGTTTGATTTCGGTCCTGTATATTATGATATCTCTGAACTTGAAGATTTATCATTAGCATATGCTATTTCAATTCATAAATCACAGGGAAGCGAATTTGATTTAGTAATAATGCCATTTTCTTTTAAGTACTATATTATGCTAAAAAGAAAACTTATTTATACTGGAGTTACTCGTGCTAAAAAATATTTAATTATGTTAGGTAATCTAGATGCTTTGCGAGTAGGAATCACCAATATTGAAGAACAACGTAAGTCAAAATTAATTCAACGTATTAAAAAGTACTTCTCCGGTGAGCATCCAATCAGTACGGAAAAAATTTATCAATTAGATGATGACGATGATTTAATGGAAAAAATTTCACCTTATGATTTCTTAGAAAACTAGTGATAATATATAGTGTACTATTAAGTACACAATGCTTTAAACAGAATAGAGGTGTACTGATGAAACGAGCTTTATCATACATGATGATAGGAGCTTTAACATCTAGCGCGATGTGGTTATTTTTTCAAAATCGTGAGGACATCACAAGACAATTCAATCGCGCAATGAAAGAAAACAAACGTTTCTTTAACAAGTTTAAAGCAATGTTTTAAATGGAAATGTCTAACTAATATTTAGTTAGACATTTTTATTTTTCAAGTAAAATAATAGAGTTTGAAATAATATATGAGTGAAAAGGGGTGATAAAATGCAAAAGAAAATTTTAATTGGATTAGGTATTGCAATCATATTAGTATTAGGAATAATTATTAACCATAAAGATAAAAAGACACTTTATCCTGAACAAACATTTGATGAGAAAGCAGTGTTTAATACGCAGATAGTAGTTGAAATTAAAGGCGAAGTCAATCGTCCAGGTGTTTATATGATGGATATTGATGAGAGATTGTATTCTTTAATTAGAGTGGCTGGCGGACTTACAGGGAATGCGGAAATAGAGGGAATAAATTTTGCCCAAAAGTTAAGTGATGGTATGGTAATTACAATTCCCCGTAAACAAGATAATCAAGATCAAATTACTAATAAAATATCGATTAATCGAGCAACCATATATGAACTAATGACTTTAAAAGGGATTGGTGAAGCCCGTGCGAAAAGCATAATAGATTATCGGAATACTCATGGACCATTTACAAACATAGAAGGGTTATTAAATGTTCCAGGAATTTCTGAAACAATCTTTAATCAAATTAAAGACAACATTACCTTATAGATTAATAATTAATAATCTTATTTTAATTGTTATTGCAATTGTTTTATTATTTCTTACAATTCATAGTATTATATATTCAATATTTTTCGGATTATTTTTAATGCATTTATACAAAAATAATAGATTATTTTTTAAAATAACTATTATATTTATAATGATAACAATATGCTCTTATTACTATCATATTTGTAGACTTCCAACTGTGCAAAACATTATTCAAAGTGGAAAAGGCAAAGTCGTTCAAATAGATTACTTTGAAAAATATCAAAAAATTTATTTAAAAAGCAACGATGGAATTATCATTTTATATGATGATTACCATTTTTCCTTAAAAGTTGGATTAATTATTACTTTTACTGGAATTCCTAAAAAAGTATATGGAAAAAGAGTTTTTAAGGGATTTGACTATGCTAAATATTTACAACGCCAAAAAGTTGTTGGAATTGTTAACTTAAAAGAAATACAAATTATAGAATATAAGTTTGATTATCGAATTATAAGACAACAAATATATAACTATTTACACAAGAACTTTTCCAAAGAAAGTTTTCTATTTTTACAAGGAATTTTATTTGGAGATACATCATTCTTCGATGAAATATTTTATAATTCATTAATTGATATTGGAGTAATTCATTTATTTGCTATTTCAGGATTACATATTAAACTATTTATTAGTTTATTAACAAATTTTTTAAAGAAACTAAAAGTTCATGAAAAACTGATTAATATCTCGGTTGCGGGGTTATTAGTATTTTATCTAATTATTACTTTATGGTCGCCCTCAATATTGCGAGCAAGTTTAATGTATTTAATAAATCGAATTAATAAAAAATATAATTTAAGATTATCAAGTTTAGATATTGTTAGCTTAGTGTTTATATTGCTGATAATTATTAATCCTTTATATATTTATCACTACGGATTTTTAATGTCATTTTGCGTTTCGATAATTATAATTCTATGTTCACCTTTAGTGAGTCATTTATCGTCACTAAAGCAAATATTGGTTATATCCGTTGTTACTCAAATATTGTCATTTCCAATAGTAGTTAATCTAAATTCAAAATATAATTTAATGTCTCCATTCGTAAATGTATTGTATATTTTGGGGGTAAGTTCATTTATCCTACCTTTCGCAATAATAGTATTTATTTTTCCATTTCTAGATTTTTTGTTTAGGTTACTTGTAATGATATTTTCTAGATTAACCATTTTAATTAATGAAAACTTCAGTATATTTATTAATTTTCCAAAATTTACAAATATTCAAACCATTTTATATGTTGGACTTATTTTTAGTATTTTAAAATTTTACTATAATCGTAAACTTCAAAGATACCTCATAGTTCTATTTATTGGATTAATTTTTATTTTAAGCAATACTACGTTTTTTAAACCCTATGGTTCAATTTATTTTTTAGATCTACACAATGGTGAGTCCATTGTTATTCAAGAGCCGTTTAATCAATGTAATGTTATTATTGATACTGGCGATGGAAAAAATAATGTAGTAACAAATTTTTTGTTAAACCACGGAATCAAAAGAATAGACTATTTAATACTAACCCATAATCATGATGATCACAATGGCGAGGCAGAACACATAATTCAAAACTTTAATGTAAAAAATATTGTGGTTCATAAATATGATAATAGTTATATTAGCAGAAACTATTCAACCATTAGAGTTCAAGAAAACAATAAAATTACTTGTGGAAAACTAAGTTTTGAAGTTTTAAATCCAGCTAATTATAATCAAGATGAGAATGATAATAGTATTGTATTATTTACAATAATTAACAACCAAAAATTTCTTTTTACGGGAGACATTACCAAGAATATTGAAAAGCAACTTATAACAAAATATAAACTAGAAATAGATATCTTAAAAGTAGCGCACCACGGTAGTAATACCTCTACTTCTTTAGAATTTATTAAAAAAACAAAACCTAAATATGCGATTATTATGAATGGATCAGTTGAAAAATTCAATTTTCCCCATCCTTCTGTCCTACACATATTACAAAATAATGATGTCACCACTTTTACTACAAAACAATATAATAGTATTGAATATCGGTATTTTTATAATGATAAAGGTATATTCTATTCAGTCCATGGAAAAATATAAATACGTAGTCCATTAAATGTTTTATTTTATTCAAAATAAAACATTTGATGAGTATATAGATAAAAGAATGCATAAAAATATTTTTATGCATTCTTTTATTTTAAAGATACATACTTTATGATATAATAATTTTGAATGAGAGGTGAGACTAAGACAATAAGGTCTTAGGGTATTATGAAAAACCTATATTTATTTTATGGTGAAGAGCCATTAATTATAAAAAACAAAATAAATAATACAATAAAGCAAATTCCTACAAGTGAATATAGTATAACCACGTACGATTACGAAGAAACTAGGATTTTTGATATTATCCAAGATGCTTCTATGCCTCCATTTTTGGTTGATTATAAAGTTATTGTTATAAAAAACCCTCATTTTTTTGAAAATCAAGAAATGCTAAGTGATCAAGAATTAAATAGTTTAAAACGATATTTAAATAATCCAAACGAATCAACAATCCTTATTTTTGATGCAGCAAATGTTAAGGTTGATAAAAAATCAACAATTTTTAAAATATTTATGAAAGTTGGTGAAGTGAGCCAAACAGAAGAGTTAACTAGTGTTGAATTAACTGGTTGGTTACGTCGACAATTGCAAACTCATAATATTACCATTAAAGATGATGCAATTAAATTATTTTTTAATATTGTAAGCAGAGATTTGTTTGCAGCGCAAAATGAAATTAATAAATTGATTAATTACGTTGGGCCTGGCGGAGTTATCACCACTCAAATAATCAATGATGTGGTCACTAAAGAACCGGAAAAAGATGTATTTTCTTTAACCAATGCTATTATTGAAGAAGATAAACAAAAAGTAATTAATATTTATCAAAGATTGATTAAAGATGGAAATAGTCCTAGTTATTTATTTAGTTTGATTGCTAAAACATTGCGGGAATTAATTATTGTTCAAGCAATGTTAGAAGAAGGATATAAGCAAGGGGAGATTGCAGAAGCGATGAATTATTCTAGTGGACGAGCATATTATGCTGTTAAAAATGCTAGGAGTATAAAACCTCAAGTAGTTCAAGAATATATAGAACGTTTAGGTAATTTAGACTATAAAATTAAAAGCGGGCAAATTGATATTAATACAGGATTAGAATTTTTAATCTTTGGATTATAAAAAAACATCTTTAAGAGTTTTTCTCTTAAAGATGTTTTTATTATATATGAAAATAAAAAAAAACATCTTTATTAGATGTTTTTTAATTAAGCAATCGAATTGATTAATTGTGATAGACGAGATTTTTTACGGCTAACAAAGTTTTTATGATAAATACCTTTTGCTTGTGCTTTATCTAATTTAGAGCATGCAACACTGTATGCTGCTTTAGCTTCTTCAAGATTTTTATTGTTAACAGCAACGATTACTTTTTTGATGGCAGTTTTTACTGATGATTTAAAAGCAGCATTTTGTTGTCTTCTTTTTTCGTTAGTAATATTTCGTTTCATTTGTTGTTTAATATTGGCCACAATTTCACCTCCGATGTTCGACTCAATTAATTTTACCAAAAACTTAAAAAAAATGCAATAAAAAGATTAAAAAAAGTGACAAGGGACACAATATAATAGGAGGTGTAACCAAAAATGGATAAAATTGATTTAAATAACTTTAATATTCGAACGGACTTAGCACTAGAAGCAATAGATTTATATAATTATAAAGATAGTAACGATATCAAAGAAGAAAAATATACTAAGGGGAAAGTTACAGTTACCAAAATCA
>LFRX01000003.1:7368-23736 GCA_001512985.1 Acholeplasmatales bacterium DTU056 | reverse complement strand
CCAGTGGTTGTAGATAATGTTATGGTAACACGTCATATGTTCTTATTACAACCAGAAAGTATAAGCGAAGGAGTACGTAATGTAAGTGCGCTTGCGCCGGGAGTAATGGGGACGACCGGAATAGAGACGAGTGATATTATTCAATCGGTTATTGATAAAATTAAAGTTGATTATGTAATTGCTATTGATGCTTTAGCATCAAGATCTATTCATCGTGTCAATAAAACAATTCAGATTACTAATACCGGAATTAGTCCAGGTTCTGGGGTAGGGAATAAACGTAAAGAATTAAGTAAAGACACGTTAGGAATCCCGGTAATCGCTATTGGAATACCAACCGTAGTTGATATTGCTACAATAACCTATGATGTTATTGACTTTGTTTTACGATATTTAAATTATAAAATAAAAAATGATGCCAAACCAAGCAACTCTTTATTAACTAGCGGTGAAAGAGTTGCTTTAGAGGAAATTGATTTACCTACTCAAGAACAAGCTAAAGTATTGCTTGGGACTTTTGGTTCATTGAGTGAACAAGAAAAAAGAAGTTTATTGGCTGAAATACTTACTCCAAATGGATATAATATGATGGTTACTCCTAAAGAAATTGATATCGACATTGATGATTTAAGTAAAGTAATTAGTCGAGCAATAGATAGAGCAATTCATCCAATAGTTAATGATGCATAAATAAAAAAATTTGAAATATATATTTTGTTGAGGAGATGTTATGAAAGTATTTATCATTTTTAGTATCGGGATTTTTTCATTAATATATAACTTGATTAAATATAATTTTTTATCATTTTTACAAGAAATAGATTATTTCGTATTATGGAATCCAATATTTCATAGTTCAAATGGTAATTTTTTAGTTATATTTGATATGATCATTGGATTAATTTTTCTAATTAATCCTTATAATATGCAAAAAATATTATTGATATTTGGGGTTTGACTATGAAAAGATTTGTTAAAGGAATGGTAGTATTATTTTTTATTTTTTTAGCATTGTCTTTTGGTGTTAGACAGCAAACTTTCGAAAATGATTTTGAAGAACGCAAGAAAAAGTTTGAAGAAGAAATAGTTACTCCCGGAAATAATTATGAAAGTGATTTTGGAGATGAAGTTGTTGATCCAGGGATAATTAATGTTATAGGTAAAAAAGGTGAACAAGTAATTGATAAGGTTTTTGAGATATCATTTAACATAATAAAGAGACTTCTCGAATAAAAGTATTCCTTTGCAAATACTAATTATTATTATATAATTAGTATTGGTGAGATTAATGATAAATGTTGTTATAGTTGGTGGCGGTGCTTCGGGAATTATGTGTGCACTCCACNNTATTGGTTACAGGGAACGGTAAATGTAATTTAACTAATAAATATATTACTAAAAATAATTATAATCATCCGGAATTTATTGATTCTCTATTAAATAAATTTTCATTTGAAGAATGTCAAAAGTATTTTTCTAAATTAGGTCTTTTATTTCAAACAGATGATGTAGGAAGAAGTTATCCATATAGTGAAAGTGCCAAAGCGTTTTTAGATTTGCTAATGTATCATTTAGAAAAGGGAAAAGTTAATATTAAAACTAATTGTGAAGTTATTGATGTTGTCCCCGCATGTAAAGGTTATCTAGTAAAAACAAATGATAAGGAGTATTTTGCGGATGTGATAGTTTTTGCTAGTGGTGGACAAGCAAGTATAAATTTTGAAAATAAAACTTATCAAATTTTACAAAAGTTAAACCATACAATAATTCCTATCTATCCTGGATTGGTGCCATTAAAAGTTAAAGAAAATTTAAAACATTTGCATGGTGTAAGGGTAAAAGCGCAAGCTAGTTTAATAAAAGATCATCAAGTTTTAACAATTAAAAATGGAGAAGTCCAATTTAGAAGCGATAGTTTATCCGGAATTGTTATATTCGAATTATCTTCAATTTATAATCGATTACCACAAAAGAACAATGTTTTCGTAAGTTTGGATTTAATGCCAAATTATACATTAGAAGAAATATATGATTTATTATTTTCCAAAAAACAATCAGGGTTTTCGAATGAAGAAGTATTAATTGGTTTATTTAATAAAATGATTATATGGGAATTAAATAACCGCATTAAAAACAAATCTAATTATTTAAGGGAATTAACAACACTTATCAAAGATTTTCGTTTTACAGTTATCAATAGTAATTCATTAAATGAAGCACAAGTTACATTAGGCGGTATTGATATTAACGAAATAACAACAAATTTTGAATCAATTTATCATCCAAATATGTTTATAATTGGTGAATTATTAGATATTGATGGAGACACTGGAGGATATAATTTGCATTTTGCGTGGTTAAGTGGAATTATTTGTGCAAATAATATATATAAGAAATTTTAATATTGTTTGACATTTATATTATTTACAATTATAATATAAATGAGCAGAAATTGGTCAAATTTTAAGAAATCAGGAGGAAAAAATGAAAAAAGCAATTTTTGCCGTTTTGGTATTTATTTTAGGTTTAATGTTAAGTGGCTGTGAGAAAAAGACGTATGAGTACGCATTAGTTACTGACGTCGGAACAATTTCAGACCAATCCTTTAACCAAGCAGCTTGGGAAGGATTGAAAAAATTTGGTGATGAATTTGGTAAAACTTATCACTATTATCAACCAACATGTACAGGTTCAGGTTGTGAAGTTCAAGACGCTGACCGAATTCGCGCAATTGACAATGCAGTTAAAGCAGGGGCTAAAGTTATTGTAATGCCGGGTTATCTATTCGGCTCAATTATTGATCAAATGGCTGACAAATATCCAAATGTTAAATTTATTGGTATCGACGTAAGCAGTAATAATCCAAAAGACAATGTGAAAGGAATCTTCTTTAAAGATTATGAATCAGGATTCCTAGCTGGTTATGCAATCGTTAAAGATGGAAAAACTAACATTGGATTTATGGGTGGACAAGCTGTTCCAGCAGTTGTACAATATGGTATTGGTTATATTGCTGGGTCTATGTTAGCGGCAAATGAAAACAATATAACAAACTTTAAATTCCCTGAAGACCGTTATACATATTTAAATGACTTCCAACCAAAAGATACACATAAAACTTTAGCTAGAACTTGGTATGAATCTGGAGTTGAAGTCATTTTCGCATGTGCTGGTGGTGCTGGTCTTTCAGTTCATGACGCCGCAAAAGATACTAACAAATTAATGATCGGTGTTGACGTAGACCAAAGTTTCTTAGAAAAAGTTGTCACTTCCGCAATGAAAAATATCGCAGATGCAGTTTACGAAGAACTAGTTGCGATTAAAGATGATAAATTCCAAAGTGGAATAATTACTAAAGGTGTTAAAGAAGGCGGATCTGGTCTTCCAATGAAAAACTCAAGATTTACAAGTTTCAATCAAACTCAATATGATACAATTACTAATAAAATTAAAAATGGAGAAATCACTGTTCCAAGCACTTATGATGAATTAGTTACATTCTTAACAAATCTAGGCTATAGTGATGGCGATTATCCATCTAGAGGACTTGTAGATCCACAACAATAAAAATAGTTTAAAAAACTGAATTATTGGGAGGATTTACCCTCCCATTTTTTAAAAGGAGAATTGTTATGAGTTATGTCGTAGAAATGTTAAATATTACGAAACGCTTTGGAAATTTAGTTGCAAATGATAATGTAACTCTTCAAGTTAAAAAAGGAGAAATCCACGCGTTATTGGGGGAAAATGGTGCTGGTAAGTCGACATTAATGTCCATTTTGTTTGGGTTGTATAATGCGGATGAGGGCATTATTAAAATTAATGGTCAAGAAGTACAAATAAGAAATCCTAATGACGCTAATGCTCTTCGAATTGGAATGGTTCATCAACATTTTAAATTGGTAGACGTATACACTGTATTAGAAAACATTATTTTAGGGCAAGAGTCTACTAAAAAATGGTCATTTTTAGATTATGAAAAAGCTCATAAAGAAGTAAGTGAGTTATGTGAAAAATATAATCTAAAAGTTGACTTAGATAAAAAAGTCAAAGACATTACCGTCAGTATGCAACAAAAAGTAGAAATTATAAAAATGCTATATCGAGATGCAGATATTTTGATATTTGATGAACCAACAGCAGTATTAACACCTCACGAAATTGATGAATTAATGAAAATCATTAGAGGATTTGCTAAGGATGGCAAAACAATCATCATTATTTCTCATAAATTAGATGAAATAAAACAAATTGCTGATCGTTGTACTATTCTTCGTCGCGGAAAACTAGTCGGAACTGTTAATGTCGCTGATACAACGATAGAGAAACTTGCGGAAATGATGGTTGGTCATAGCATAAGTTTTAATGTCGCAAAAAAACCTGCTGAGCCAACTAAGCCACTACTTGTTGTTAAAGATTTGTCACTATATAAAGGTGATAAAGAAATCTTAAGCGATATTAATTTCGAAGTGCGTGGTGGTGAAATTGTTGGAATAGCCGGAGTTGATGGAAACGGACAAACTGAATTAATCAATGTTTTGACTGGTTTAACTAAATGTCAAAAAGGACAAATAATATTTAATGATGTTGACGTCACTAGAAAATCTATTAAGGAAAAGTATGAAATCGGAATGGGACATATTCCAGAAGACCGTCAAAAACATGGACTTGTATTAGATTATCCACTTAGTTATAATCTAATTCTTCAAAGTTTTAAAAAGCGACCATTCCAAAAATATTCAATTTTACAAGAAAAATCAATATTTGAACATTCAGAAAAATTAATCGATAAATTTGATATTCGAACATCTAATCGTTCATATACTCTTACAAGAAGCATGTCGGGTGGAAATCAACAAAAAGCTATTATTGCTAGGGAAATGTCCCGTGAACCAAATGTGTTATTTGCGGTACAGCCAACTAGAGGATTAGATATAGGAGCTGTTGAATATATTCATAAACAGCTGGTTGAACACCGTGATAAAGGACATGCTATATTACTTGTTTCATTTGAAATTGATGAAGTGTTAGATTTATCTGATCGTATTTTAGTTATGTATAATGGAAAAATTGTTTATGAAACAACTCCAGCAAATACTAGTGCTTATGAATTAGGATTATATATGACTGGAGCTTCTGGCAAGAAGGGAGTGAATTGAAATGAATACAGAAAAAGTTAAAAAACGATTTACTGACATTTTTAATGCCTTCACTCCTAGTGTAATTTCTATTATAGGTGGATTATTAATAGGCTTTGTTATTTTATTTATCGTTAGTCCTGGAAGTTCTGGTCGTGCATTTGGAACGTTAATTGCTGGATCATTTTTAGGTGGAATTTCAGGTATCGGTGATGCTTTATATAAAATGTCAGCAATTACCTTAACCGGATTATCTGTTGCATTTGCTTTTAAAACAGGTTTATTCAATATTGGTGCTTCCGGTCAAATGTTATTTTCAGGAGCAGTAACAATTGTTGTTGGTCAAATTAATGGAATCCCGCCTTCCATACATTGGTTAGTAGCTTTATTAGCAGGAACACTAGCTGGCGCATTTTGGGGATTTATACCTGGATTATTAAAAGCATTATTTAACGTTAATGAAGTTGTTGCTACAATAATGATGAACTACACAGCTGTTTCAACTGCTTCACTTCTAATGGTAAAAGTAGCTCATCGTGATGCTACAAACTATGCCAAAGTTAATCAATCGGCATATTTACCAAAAATGGGACTTGATAAAATTTTTAGTCATACACCAATGATTGATATTTCTATTTTTATTGCGATTATTGCGGCAATTGTCGTTTACTTTATTCTAAATAAAACCACTTTAGGATTTCAATTAAAAGCTGTTGGATATAATCGCGATGCTAGTAAATACGCTGGAATTAATGAGAAAAGAAATATCATAATTTCGATGACTATTGCAGGGGCATTAAGTGGTTTAGCCGGAGCAACCTTCTATTTAGGTGGAACAAAAATGGGAACTGCGCCAAACTTGATTGGTGAAGGATTTATTGGTATCACAGTAGCTTTACTTGCCAATAGTCATCCACTTGGAATCTTAGCCTCAGCATATTTCATTGCTCATTTATCATATGGTGGGTCAATGATTGTTGGATTAGGTTATTTTGGTGAGATTGCTTCAATTGTTACCGCGTGTATCGTATACTTTATGGGAATTGCGGTAATATTACAAAATAATGCTAAACGAATTTGGGATAAGATAAAGGAAGCAACAGTTAAAATAAAAAATATAAAGGTTAATGCAACAACCAACAAGGAGGGAGACTAATGCAACAAGTAATTGAAATTATTAACAATTTAATCCACTCAGCATTTTTATCCATCGTTCCACTGTTGATTGTTGCAATGGGGGCATTAGTGTGTGAACGAAGTGGGGTTACTAACATTGCCTTAGATGGAATTATGTTAATGGGAGCCTTCATTGGATTTGTCATAATATCTAGTCTAGAAAAAGTAATGCCTGCTTCAAGTGCCCAATTAATTTATATTATTGGAATAATTGGCGCAATGATAATAGGTGGCTTATATAGTTTACTACATGCATATGCTGCGATTAATCTAAAGGCCAACCAAATAATCTCTGCAACCGCTCTTAACTTGTTTGCCCCAGCGGTAATTGGCTTTTTGTTACTGTCAACTTTAACTGGCGGCGATTTAATTCGAGTTGAATATCATTATTTAATCCGTGAAATACCAGTATTAAGTAAAATTCCAATCATTGGACCACTTTTATTTAAAAATGTTTCCATTGGTTTATATATTGCAATTATTGTGTTTATCACGGTAACAATTTTCCTATATAAAACAAAACATGGCTTTAGATTACGTGCTTGTGGTGAAAATCCACATGCAGCAGATTCACTAGGAATTAATATTTTTAAATATCGTTACTTTGGTGTGTTTGTTTCTGGGGTTTTAGGTGGCCTTGGTGGCATACTATTTACAATGCATAATATTGGAACATTCCAAAGTTTTAATGCCACAGCTGGATTTGGCTTCTTAGCTCTAGCCGTTCTAATCTTTGGTGCATGGCGTCCATATCGGGTGTTGTTTGCGGCATCATTCTTTGGATTAATGAGAGCAATCGCGTCAACATTCGTTACTCCAGCCATTCCAAAACAACTATTTGATATGTTCCCATATGTTATTACATTAGTTGTTTTAGCATTATATTCTAAATCAGCTGTTGGTCCAAAAGCTGTTGGCGAGATTTACGACAAGGGTCGTAGATAGGAAATTATTATTTATTAAAATATAAATTTTGATTGCGTAAAACTCTAGGTAACTCCTAGAGTTTTATTTATTTTTAGAAAGATTTTGAAAAATTATCGGAAGTGTTTACTAATTTTGCAAAATATTGTATAATACAGGTATAACATCTCAAGCAAAATGAAAGGTTAGGTCTTAATATGAATTTACCAAATAAGTTGACATTATTTCGCATTTGCTTAATTCCTTTTATGGTTATTGCTTATTATATTAAGCCACTTCATGAAATAATGATTATTGCTAGTGTTGATTTTACTCTTGCTAATTTAATAGTGTTAGTCATATTTTGTATTGCATCTTTTACTGATTTTTTAGATGGATATCTAGCCCGAAAAAATAATTTAATAACAACTTTTGGAAAATTTATGGATCCGCTTGCAGATAAGGTATTGGTGCTTGCCGCATTAATGATTATGTTAGAAAGTAACAAAATTCCAGGATGGGTTGTTACCATTATTTTAGCTCGAGAGTTTTTAGTAACTGGAATTCGTTTAGTAGCGGTTGGGGAAAATAATGTTATTGCCGCAAGTAAACTAGGAAAGTTAAAAACTATTTCTCAAATGATTATGATAATTGTAGTATTATTGAACAATTATCCATTTAGTTTAATTAATATACCAATGGATACAATTTTAATATATATTGCATGTATTTTAACACTTGTATCAGGAATAGATTACTTTATTAAAAATCGTCAAATTATCTTAGAACAAATGTAGAATGAAAAAGGAGTTATACAATGGATGAGAAAAAATTAAAAGCCCTAGATGAAGCATTAAAGCAGATTGAAAAGCAATATGGTAAAGGCTCGATAATGAGACTTAGTGAATATGTATATGAAGAGATGGAAGTTATTCCATCCGGATCAATTGCTTTAGATATAGCGTTAGGGGTTGGAGGATATCCAAAAGGTAGAATTATTGAAATATTTGGTCCAGAAAGTAGCGGAAAAACTACTTTTGCGTTACATGCGATTGCAGAAGCACAAAAAGCAGGTGGTTTTGCTGCATTCATTGATGCAGAGCATGCTTTAGATGCAAATTATGCTAGAAAACTTGGGGTAGATGTAGATAATTTAATTTTATCGCAACCAGATACTGGAGAACAAGCGTTAGAAATTGCAGAACATTTAATTCGTAGTGGGGCTATTGATATTATTGTTATCGACTCAGTGGCAGCTTTGGTTCCTAAAGTAGAAATTGACGGAGATATGGGTGATAGCCATGTTGGTCTACAAGCGCGCTTAATGTCCCAAGCCATGCGTAAATTAGCTGGTATCATTAGCAAAAGCAAAACAGTAGCCATCTTTATCAACCAAATTCGCGAAAAAGTAGGAGTAATGTTTGGCAGTCCAGAAACTACTTCTGGAGGACGTGCTTTAAAGTTTTATGCTACGATTCGCTTAGATGTTCGTCGAGTAGAACAACTAAAATCAGGTAATGATACAATCGGAAATCTAACTCGCGTCCGCGTTGTTAAAAATAAAGTAGCTCCGCCATTTAAAGTTGTAGATGTTGACTTAATTTTTGGTGAAGGTATTTCCCGCCACGGTGAAATTTTAGATTTGGGGACTCAGTATGATATTATTGAAAAAAGTGGTTCTTGGTTTTCATATGGTGGAGAAAAAATTGGTCAAGGACGTCAAAATGTTATTAAATTCTTAAAAGAAAATCCCAATTTAACTAATGAAATAGAAGCTAAAATTCGTGAAATTTTGAGAAAAAGATAAGTAAAATAAGGGCATTAAATAAAATAATGCCCTTTTTTTTATGTTGAAAAAGAATATATAAAGTTTGACATCCAATATTATTTATAGTACAATAAATATTGTAGACAATTCTTTTATTAATCAAATATATTTTGAAATAAAGTAGTAAAGTAAGATTATTGAAAAAGTTACACAGTAAAAATTAAATGGAGGTACTTAATGGCAAGGTTAGTGATTTTATTGTCACCAGTGGTCGAGGTCTTGCTATATCTTGCTGCTTCCATGTTGCTAATTGGTTTGGGTGTAGTTGCCGGTTATTTTTTATTTAAGGTAATGTATAAACGAGCAGGTAAAACTGCTCAAAAAATTATTGAAGAGGCTAAAAAAGCTGCAGAAGAAAATCGTAAAGCCATAATTCTTGAAACTAAGCAAGAGTTATATAATTTACGTCAAGAAACTGAACGTGAAATTCGTGAGAAGAAAAAAGAAGCGGCTGAATTTGAAAATAGACTTTTACAACGTGAGGAAAGATTAGAAAATCGTAATATTAGTCTAGATCGCCGAGAAGAAGCGTTAAATCAAAAAGAACGTTTGTTAGATGAACGCAAAGCCGAACTCGAAAATCTATATAGCAAAGTGGAAGATCTTAAAGCAGAGCAAGAGCGAAAACTAGTGGAAATTTCTGGCTTAAGCGTTGAAGAAGCTAAAGCCATTATTATGGATCGTATAGAACAAGAAATGTCTATGGAAATCGCTGCATACATTAAAGATGAGGAAGAAAAAGCGAAAACCGAAGTCAAACGCAGAGTGCAATGTCTACTTGCCAATGCGATGCAACAATATGCTAGCGATATTGTTAACGAAAAGACAGTTTCTGTAGTGGCATTGCCAAATGATGAGATGAAAGGTCGCATCATTGGCCGTGAAGGACGAAATATTCGTGCAATTGAAGCAACAACTGGAGTGGATTTAATTATCGACGATACCCCTGAAGCAGTTGTTATTTCTTCATTTGACCCAATTCGTCGTGAAATCGCCAAGCGTACTTTAGAAACGTTAGTAGCTGATGGACGAATTCAACCACCACGAATTGAGGAAGTTGTAAGTAAAGTTAAAAAAGAACTTGACGCGGAAATCCGCGAATATGGTGAAAAAGCTATTTTTGAAACCGGCATCGGCCGTGTTCATCCAGAACTTGTGAAACTATTAGGCCGCTTGAAATTTAGAACAAGCTATGGTCAAAATGCTTTATCACATTCAATCGAGGTAGCTTTTTTAGCTGGTAAATTAGCAGCTGAAATAGGCTTAAATGAAATTCATGCTCGAAGAGCTGGTTTACTACATGATATTGGAAAAGCTGCTGACCATGAAATGGAAGGTAGCCATGTAGAAATTGGTCTAGAATTAGCTAAAAGATACAAAGAACCAAATTATGTTTTAGATGCGATTGCTTCTCACCATGGAGATAAGGAACCAGAAACAATTATTGCCCATTTAGTTGCAGCAGCGGACACATTATCAGCTGCACGTCCTGGTGCTCGAAGCGAATCACTTGAAAACTATCTAAAACGATTGAGTCAGTTAGAAGAAATTTGTAATGAATTCCAAGGAGTGGAAAAAACATATGCAGTCCAAGCAGGGCGTGAAGTTCGTATTTTAGTTAAACCTGAAGAAATAGATGATCTTCAAGCCTATAAATTAGCCCGAGATATTCGTCAGAAAATTGAAAATGAGATGAATTATCCAGGAACAATCAAAGTGACTGTTATTCGCGAAACACGCGTTCATGAAGTTGCAAAATAAAAAGTTTCCTTCGGGAAACTTTTTTTAGAAAGAGGATGTTTTAATGAGAATTTTGATTGTGGGTGATGTCTTTTCTAAATTAGGACGGGCATCACTTGAAGAAAACTTACCCCGATTAAGACAGGAATATCAAATTGATTTTACTATAGTCAATGGTGAAAATACTTCTCATGGTAAAGGAATAAACGAAAATCATTATAAATGGATGCTTTCTCTAGGGGTTGATGCGATTACTTTAGGTAACCATAGTTTTCATAACAAAGATATTTATCGGTATATTGATGGGGTCAATAATATTATTCGCCCTTGTAATTATATCAAAGATAAACCTGGAAAACCTTATCAACAATTCACTTGCAAAAACAAAACTATTACAGTTTTTCAAGTATTAGGTCAAGTTTTTATGCAAGAACATGTATTGTCACCATTTGAAAAAACGGAAGAGATTTTGCAAAATGTTCCAAGTGATATATATATATGTGATTTTCATGGCGAAGCAACTAGTGAAAAAATTGCTTTTGCCCATCATTTTGATGGAAGAATTCATATAATTTATGGAACTCATACTCATGTTCAAACAAATGATGCTCGAATTCTTCCAAAAGGAACCGCTTTTATTACTGATGTTGGAATGACTGGTCCGCATGAAGGAGTTATTGGTGTTGAAAAAGAAATTGTTATTGCAAGATTTTTACAAGAAACTAAACACCGTTTTACCCCTCAAAATACTGGTAAGCGTCAGTTTAATGGAATAATTATAGATTTTAATGAACACACCCAAACTTCGACAATTTTCCAAGTTTTAAATATAGTAGAATAACTCCTGTAAAGGCATAAAATATGAACTTTACTAATATAATTTTATGAGTAGAAATTACAGGAGGAAAAGAGAATGGATGTATTAAAAGTTTCATCAAAATCAAAACCAAATTCTGTCGCGGGCGCGCTTGCCAATGCCTTTAAGGAAAAACAAGTAGTTGAAATTCAAGCAATTGGCGCAGGAGCTATTAATCAAGCTATTAAATCAGTAGCGATTGCGCGTGGTTATGTGGCTCCAACCGGAAAAGATCTTATTTGTATTCCTGCATTCAGTGACATTGTAATTGATGGTGAAGAACGAACAGCTATTAAGTTGATTGTGGAATGTAGAAAATAGGTAAGTACTCTATTCTTTTTTAACAAAAATCATCGTTTGAAATGAGGTCCTAAAATGTTTAAAAAAATGCCTGTAATTGAAACAAACCGCCTAATTTTACGAGAAATTGATTATCGTGATGTAGATGATATGTTTGAATATGCCAGCCTGCCTTTTGTTGGACCAAGTGCCGGCTGGGCACCCCACACCTCCAAAATTGAAACAAAGCTAGTTATCCAATCATTTATTGATAAAGTACGCCGTAATCAACCAGGTGTATTTGCGGTGGTACTAAAAGAAGAAAATAAAATGATTGGAACTGTTGAACTTCATAGTTATTATCCTAATCACAAAGCGGAGTTAGGTTATACTATTAGTCCATATTATTGGGGGCAAGGGTTTGCTACAGAAGCATCTAAGGCGGTCATAAAATGGGGCTTTGAGGACCTTAATTTAAAGCGCATAGAGTGCTTATCTTTTGTAGATAACTATCAATCTCTTCGGGTATGTGAAAAATTAGGTTTTAAATTTGAATGTATCCGTCGAAAAGGTTATCTGCGTTATGATGGAAATGTATTTGATGTTAAATGTTATGTAATGACTGATGATGATTATATCGAATTGAAGAAGCAATTTAAATACTGAGCGTTGTTTTTCAACGCTCAGTTTGTCATTTAAACGATAATAATTTTAGTTTATTTTAAGGGCAAATTATGATATAATTTACAGTAGACTAAATAGAAAAGGTGATTATATGGAAACAAAAGACTATAGTAAATATTTTATGCCAAATATGCAAGATGCACGTAAACGGATAAATCGCTATACAAATGTTTATAAATTTACTTTAGATGAAGAATATAAAAAACTAGGCCAAAATAGATTTTACTATATAAAAACATACGGATGTCAAGGGAATAATGCAGATAGTGAAAAGATAGCTGGGATATTAGAAGCAATGGGTTATCAAGAGACAGCTGAGATCGAAAAAGCCAATGTCTTGCTACTAAATACATGCGCTATTCGAGAGAATGCGGAAATGCGAGTATTTGGTGAATTAGGACGTTTAAAAGGATTAAAAGTCAAAAACAAAGATCTTCTAATAGGGGTATGTGGCTGCATGCCTCAAGAAGAAAATGTTGTGAAAACTTTATATGAAAAATTTCCATATGTTGATTTAGTGTTTGGAACTCATAATATTCATAAACTTCCTCAATATTTAAGAGATGCATACTTTAGTCAAGACCGCGTGATCGAAGTATATTCACAAGAAGGGGATATTGTAGAAGAAATTCCGATGAAACGCGAGCATCAAGTTAAAGCATGGGTTAATATTATGTATGGATGTGATGAGTTTTGTACATATTGTATCGTTCCATATACTAGAGGGAAAGAACGTTCAAGACGTCCTGAAGATATAATTTCTGAAGTTAAAGAATTAATTGACCTTGGGTATCAAGAAGTTACTTTACTAGGGCAAAATGTTAATGCATATGGAAAAGATTTCGTTGATATAGAGTATACATTTGCCGATTTGTTAGCGGATTTAAATAAATTGCCAATTTCACGAATCCGTTTTACTACAAGTCATCCGCGAGATTTGGATGATCGAACTATTGAAGTTATGTCACGTGGTGGTAATATTATGCCGCACTTACATTTACCAGTTCAATCAGGAAGTAATACAGTATTAAAACGAATGAATCGAAAATATACTAAAGAAGAATACGTTGAAAAAGTGAAGAAGTTAAAACAAGCAGTTCCAGGCATTTCAATAACAACTGACATAATTGTTGGATTTCCGGGAGAGACAAATGAAGATTTTGAAAAAACTCTTGAATTAGTCAAAGAATGTGAATTTGAAGGGGCTTTTACTTTTATATTTTCACCGCGTGAAGGGACTCCTGCTAGTCGTTATGAAGATTCCACTCCAATGGAAGAAAAGAAAAAACGACTATATCGTTTAAATGAAATTGTTAATGAAGGTTACTTAAAAGGAAATAAACGTTTTGAGGGAGAAGTAGTAGAAGTATTGGTAGAAGGAAAAAGTGACAAAAATCCCAACTTATTAACAGGATATACTCCTCACAATAAACTAGTAAACTTTATCGGAGATGAGTTTTTGATTGGAAAGATTGTTAAGGTCAAAATTGATAAAGCTTTTACATGGCATTTACGTGGTAAAATAGTATCATAATTTGTTGACCCTCCTCATAAATTATAATTAGATTATTCAGTAGTAACAGGGACCTGTTTTTTGAATATATTGTTACTGAGGAGGGATATGATGAATGAAATCAGAGAAATAGTGACCAAAGCTGTCATCGGGAAAGGTAAAAAAACTATTCGCCTAAAAGAAGTTGTTACTCCCCATAACGAACCATTTAGCATTTTAGGTTGTTGGGGGATTAATAACCAATATCGTGCCAAACAAATCGACGAAAACGTAGTAGAAATAGTTGGTAACTTTGAAATTAACATTTGGTACTCTTCAGATAACAATACTAAAACTGAAGTAGTCAAAAAAATTATAAATTATAAAGATACTATTAAAACAAAGGAAATTGTTAAAGAAAAACTAAGTAGCAGTAATGAAGTAATTGTTCGAATGTTACAAGAACCAACTTGCACAAATGCTTATATTAACGGATATAATATTGAAGTCGATATTGTTTTTGAGGTATTAGTCGAAGTAATTGGCGAAACAAAAGTAAAAGTTACAGTATATAATGCTCATGATGCCATTAATGATCTTGATGACGAAGATTTCGAAAATGAAATTAACGAAAACTTTCTTGAAGACATTAATCACTAGGCAGCAGTAATTTTTTATTAAGGAGGGGGACAATGCGATTCCATATCGTTAGAAGTAATGAAACAGTGGGACATATTTTGGAATTATATAATATAACTAAAGAAGAATTAATGAAAGAAAATAAACACATTACATCCTGGCAAAATCTAATTCCAGGGACGAAGTTACGAATCCCCGTCATTACTGAAAATGTTGAGCAGCATGTTAAAGAAATGGAACCATTTATCGAAGATTATTATCCAAAACTAAAACCATATACTATTAACAAAAATAATCATAATAAGGATAATGACAATCATGACAATTATGATAATCATTTTAACAATAACAATAATTACAACATAAAAGACATTCCTGAATTAAACAAATACGAAGATGATGGAGACGACGACGATTATTATCAATATCCATATTCATATCCGTACTATTACGGATATTATTATCCATATTATGCTCAACCAATGTATTATAATTGGAATAATTTAAATAATAACAATGATGATGATAGTGACGAGTAAGGAGATTTAATCTCCTTTTTTAAATTAAAAATAATCCACATACGTGGATTATTATTTTTTAATTATCATCGATACCACGGACGATAGACATATCGACGCGGACGATAAATTGGATAAGGATAAGGAACAGGATATGGATAGAAGTAAGGATATGGAGGAAATGGATAAGGTCTACTCCAAAATGGTGCCCCTGCCACAAATCCTGTTAGAAAAGGAACTAGTGGCCCAATTCGTTCTCCTTGTTGATGTGGATGGTATTCATAACTACGATATCCATCAACTACTTCACAAGGAATTTGATTATAAGTATTCATACTAAGCCTCCTTTCCTTACTAATTTATGATAAATAACCTTGATATGTGAATTTATTTTAGTTCAAAGGTTTTAAACAAATATTCTTCAAGGGTTAAATTTTGTTCATATATAATTTTAGCATGCTCTACACCAACATATCGAAAATGCCATGGTTCAAATTGATAACCGGTAATATGTTCTTTATCTTTGGGATAGCGTAAAATATAGCCAAAACGATGGGCATTTTTTTCAAGCCATAAATATTCTTGACTTAAAGAAAAATAGTCAGTTAAACCATGTTTTAAAGTACTAACATCGATAGCAAGTCCGGTTTGGTGTTCGGAATGTCCAGGTTTTGCACTAATACTATTATCCATTCCAAAAGTTTCGTAATATAATTCTTGTTGTTTGTGATATGGACGAAATCCTGAAAAGATGACAAGTTCAAAACCTTCATTTTTAGCTTCTTGATACAACTTATCAAAGTTTTCTAAAGCTTCTTTTTGTAAATACATCTTTTCATTAGGACGCTTAATGTAAGTAATATTTCTAGTATTAACATTCACTAAATTTTTAGGATAATAACTTTTTAAAAGAAAAAAATGTTTATTGACTAACACAAGTGGTGTGTTAGTAAAGATGGCTAAAGTAGGAATGGTGTCATAATTATAATAGTTAGGAAAGTTGTAAGTATTAATTGTTTCTAAATAAGATAATTGATATTTGGTTCGAATGTTTTCGTAAAAGAAAAAATTATATACACGAAACGTTTCAAATTGTAAGTATGGTTTGATTTTTT
>LFRX01000003.1:0-7338 GCA_001512985.1 Acholeplasmatales bacterium DTU056 | reverse complement strand
TCATTTTTGTGAGGCTTAGATGAAGCAATTAATTCAACTGTTAAAACTAGTAGACAAACAAAAATTACTATTGATATTAATTTTAATTTTGACATTTTCATTCACCTAATATTATTATGATAAAAATATTATTTAATATGTCTTTTTTTGTTAAGATGTGTTAAAATAAGTAATAAGAAAAGGTGAACGTTATGAGAAAGATAATTTTGATTGATGGGAATAGTTTGATGTTTCGGGCATATTATGCCACTGCATATCGTCCTGGGAATTTAATGCAAAGCAAAAGTGGTGTTTACACAAATGCTATTTTTGCTTTTGTTAATATGATTGATTCCCTTATTAAAACTGACTATGATAATATTTTTGTAGCATTTGATACTTCTGAAAAAACTTTTCGTCATCGTGAATATACTGAATATAAAGCTGGTAGAAAAGAATTTCCTGAGGAATTAGGAATGCAAATACCTTATATTCTACGCTATTTAGACATCCTAAAAATCAAGTATTCCGCAATCCCCGGCTTTGAAGCAGACGATTTAATCGCTAGTGTAGCTAAAAAAGCATACAATGAATTTGATCAAATTCATATAATCTCTGGTGACCGTGACTTATTACAATTAGTTGATCCTAAAATCACAGTGTTTTTAACACGCCGTGGTCTTACTGATCTTGATGAATATAATAATGATAATTTTTATGAAAAGTTAAATATATATCCAAACCAAATTTTAGATTATAAAGGTTTAGTTGGTGATTCATCAGACAATCTACCTGGAATAAAGGGAATAGGAGAAAAAACCGCTATTAAATTATTAAATGAATATCAAAATCTTGAAGAGATTTACCAAAATATTGATAAACTAACTGGGAAAGTAAAAGAAAGTATTTTGGCTAACTATGAAACAGGATTAAAATGTCGTGAACTTGCTCGTTTAGTGAATAATGTAGAATTAGATTTTTCGATTGATGAGACTAGTAGGAAACCAGTTAATATTGATGAATTATTAGAATTTTATCAAGAACTTGATTTTTCTACATTTATGCGGCGATTAGAACAAGCAATCAAACGCGATGAGCAGATTGATATAGAGTTTTCTATAATTGATGATATTAATTATGATTTTACTAATGTTTTAAATACGAAAACTTATGTGGTTTTAGAACTTGATGGTAAAAACTATTATAGTTCTAAAATCTTAGGTATTGGAATTTTAAACGAAAAAATTAGTGCTTTTTTGACTGAACAAGTGGTTTTAAAAAATAAATCGTTTATTAGTTTTTTAGAAAATGATACAATTGAAAAATCAACTTTTGACTATAAACGCTTATATGTGGCACTAAAAAAACATAATATTAATGTTAGTAATGTGACCTTTGATTTATTGCTTGCAGGATATTTAATTAATCCAACGTTTGGCAGTGATGATTTTAAAAAGGTTGCTTTAAATTTCCCAAGTGTTCAACGCGATGTCGATTTTTTAGGATTTGAAGAAACCATTTATGGTACTGTGGCTCGTCCAAAAGAACGTAATGTTAATATTTATAGTAAATATGCTTTACAAAAGGCTCACATAATTAAGAAATTAGAACATGAATTAATTCAAAACCTAAAAGATGATGAACTTTGGGATTTGTTTACTCAATGTGAAATGCCATTAGTAAAAGTTTTAGGTGATATGGAACTAGTAGGATTAAATATTGACAAAAATAAATTAAATGACATCGGTAAAGATTTTCAAAAACAAGTTGATATTATAACCGAAGAAATATATGAACTTGCTGGGGAAAGATTTAATATTAATTCACCCCAACAATTAGGTCAAATACTATTTGAAAAATTAGGGCTTCCAGCTGGTAAAAAAACCAAAACTGGTAGCTATTCTACAAGCGTTGAAATTTTAGAACCATTGGCTAAAGAATATTTAATTGCACAAAAACTACTTGATTATAGAATGCTAACCAAACTAATTTCTACATATATCAACGGTCTACTAGATTCAATTTATGAAGATGGATATGTTCATCCTTTGTATAAACAGGCTTTAACAGTGACTGGAAGACTTTCAAGTGTCGATCCCAATATTCAAAACATTCCAATTCGAACGCAAACTGGTCAAACTATTCGTCAAGCGTTTGTTTCGCGTTTTCCAAGTGGATATATTTTAAGTGCAGACTATTCACAAATCGAATTGCGGGTATTAGCTGAATTAGCTAATGAAGAAGATATGATAAAATCATTTAATGATGGTTTTGATTTCCATGCGAAAACAGCTAGTGAGTTATTTGATTGTCGTTCGGAAGATGTAACAAATGAAATGCGTCGGACTGCTAAAGCTATTAACTTTGGAATAATTTATGGAATGAGTGCGTGGGGGTTAAGTGAAAGTTTAGACATTTCTGCATTAGAAGCCAATTTATACATTAACAAATATTTTGATAAATATCGAAATGTCAAACGATTTTTAGATGAGCAAGTTCAAAACGCTCAAAAAAAAGGTTATACAACAACAATTCTAAAACGACGTCGTTATATTCCTGAATTACAAAGTTCAAATCATACTTTAAAAGAATTAGGAAAAAGAACAGCGATGAATGCACCTATTCAAGGGAGTGCAGCGGATATTATTAAATTAGCGATGATTAAGATTCATAATGAATTTAAAAATAAAAAATTACAAAGTGTATTAATTGCACAAGTACATGATGAATTAGTTTTTGATGTCAAAAATGACGAATTAGAAGCTGTTCAAGAAATAGTTAAAGATATTATGGAAAATGTCGTTAATATGAAAGTTAATTTAAAAGTTGAAATCAATTACGGAAAAAATTGGTATGAAGCTAAATAAAGGAGGTTTTTAAAATGAAAGAAATATTTATTCGTCGTAGTGTTAGAACATATGATAATCGACCAGTCGAACAAGAAAAAATTATTCAAATGTTAAAAGCTGGTATGCAGGCTCCAAGTGCTCGTAATCAACAACCATGGAGTTTCTTAGTATTACAAGATAAAGAAAAACTAAATAAATTATCCGAAGCAACCCCTCATGCTAGAATGTGTAAAGATGCAGGTGGAGTAATATGTTTACTAATTGATACTACTAAAAATTTGGCTTCACATATGTGGGCTCAAGACATGTCAGCTTGTATGCAAAATATTTTGCTTGAAGCAACTCATTTAGGTCTTGGAGCAGTATGGATTGGTGTTTATCCAAATGAAGATCGGATGAATAATCTACGTAATATATTAAATATTCCTGATCGCTATCTTCCATTTGCGTTGTGTTCATTTGGTTATCCAAAAGATGAGAATGCCAATCATTTTGTTGATCGTTTTGATCCAAATCGAATTTTTTTTGAAGAGGTTAAATAATGCCAGAACTACCTGAAGTTGAAACCGTAAAAGAAATCTTAAAAAAACAAATTATTGGTGATACTATTACCGATATTACTATTAATTATTCAAAAATCATTAAAGAAACTGACCCAGCAACATTTAGACAAAATTTAATTGGACAAACATTTCGTGATATTTTACGAAGAGGAAAGTATTTGGTTTTTGTGTTAGATGATTACATTTTGCTTTCACACTTGCGTATGGAAGGAAAATACTTCATAAAAAGTCCAAATGATGAAATAAGTAAACATGAGCATATTATTTTTCGATTAGGGCCTAATAAAACATTACGTTATCATGACACACGCAAATTTGGAACTATGTACCTTTTTCACACCACTTCTTTTGATATTGTCAATAATATGTTACCATTAAAAGAACTTGGCGTGGAGCCACTAGGCTCTGATTTTACGCTTGCATACTTAAAAGAAAAACTTACAAAATCACATCGGAGTATTAAAACATCCCTACTTGACCAAAGTGTTATCAGCGGTCTTGGTAATATATATGTGAATGAAATATTATTTTTAAGTAAAATTCATCCATTAGAAAACAGTGATGAATTAACTGACGAAGATATTACTAATATTATTGACAATACTAAAAGAGTTTTAAATCATGCTATTGAATTAGGAGGAACGACAATTCACAGTTTTCAAAGTGCTTTAGAGGTATCAGGACGTTTTCAAAACGAATTACGTATTCATATGCAAAAAATATGTCCAGTATGTCATGGGGAAGTAAGTAAAATATATGTTGGTCAAAGAGGAACTTATTATTGCAAAGTATGTCAAGTTAAGCGATAGGTGAAAATCATGAAAGTAATTGGTTTAACCGGTGGAATAGCTAGTGGTAAAAGTTTAGTAAGTAAAATGATTCAAGAATATGGATTTACAGTCATTGATACGGATGAAATTGCGAAAGATATATTAAATAATAATCAGGAAGTAATCAATAAGGTAAAACGATTTTTTCCTGAAAGTTATCAAGGAAACAATAAAATTAATCGAAAAATTCTTGGCGAAATTATTTTTTATGACCAAAATAGACGAATGTTATTAAACGATATTATTCATCCACTAGTTAAACAAATTGTCTTAAAAACAATAAAAGAATCTAATGATGAATATCTTTTTATTGATGTTCCATTGCTTTATGAAGCAAATTTTAGTAATATATGTGATGAAGTAATTGTTGTTTATGTAACTTATGATACGCAATTAAAGCGATTAATGGTTCGTGATAATATTGATGAAGAATATGCTCATCAAAAAATTTGCTCGCAAATGAATTTAGAAGAAAAAAAGATGTTAGCGGATTATGTAATTGATAATAATGGTAGTATTGAAAATACTAAACAGCAATTAATCGATATTTTAAAACAAATAACTAAAGGAAGGAATTAAATATGGGTATTAAAGATTTTTTTGCTAGTGAATTTGAAACCTCAGATAATCACTTAAAACCGGTGTTACAGACCCATTATTATCGCGCAGGCTATGAAGAAACTAAATCTGCCATCCTAAAATTAATTCGTGAATACAAAGGAAAAAATATTATTACGAATGACCAATATCAAGAAATATCTTTTCAAGCAAGTGGTTATTCATGCGTTTTTAGTGTTATTAATATGCGTCCGACTGAATCAGCAGTTGACATTAAAATATCATTTAATATGTTTTCATTAGGTAGGGGTCCTAAATTAATTGAGAAAATGTACCAACGATTAAATCAATTATTACCATTTAAGGGGACAAGTTTATATAAGTAGTAGAATAAGGAGAGAGGTTTATGAGTGAAAATTTTGATATTTATCATGAATTTAAGGTATTAAAAAAGAACTCTTTTAGTGGCGAAGACTATGCAAGTTTGACAAGATTATATCTTCCGTTAATAGGATTGGATGCTTTTGGATTATATCATTTTTTACTAACTCTACCAGAAGATAAATTTTTCACTCATAAACTTGTATATGATTCATTGGGGTTAGTAGATCAACGAATTATTAACTCTGCTCGTCAAAAACTAGAAGCTGTAGGTTTAATAGATACATATGTGAATACTAATGGAGATAAAGTTACATACGTTATGAAACGGCCGCTAACTTTTGATGAGTTTGATAGTGATATTATATTAAGTAGTGTTTTAAGAACAACTATTGGTAATGAGACTTATGAAAAACTAATTAAAGATAAAGATACTTCATTACGGGGTTATCGTAATATTAGTAAGAAATTTAATGATGTATTTACTGTTGATAAACAAGAAGATGTTTTACAAACTGTTGTAAAATCAAAACTAGCTCGAGGAGTGCAATTTGATAATTCGTTTTTTGACTATTTAATTTTTAAAGAAATTTTGGGAACTTCTTTATTAGGCGAAGAATTGTTAGAAGATAAAGAATTTAAAGACAATATATATCGAATAGCATATATATTTAAATTAAATGAAGAAGAAATGAAAGAAGCGGTAATACTGACGATTGAGTTAGATAAAGATTTTAATTATGACTGCTTAATGAAAAATGCTAAAAAGATTTTTCAAACAAAAAATCAAGGGAAAGAACCAGTGCTTATTACTACTAAAAATGATGCTTTCGTGCGAAGCACAGGAGATTCTAAAATTGATCAAGTAATCTATTATTTTAATACTACTCACCCCCGAGAGTTGTTACAAGAATTATCCGGGATTAATCCGTCAGTAGCGGAATTAGAAATGATTAATGATTTAATTAAAAATACGAATTTTCCAATTGGTGTAATTAATGTAATGATATCAATGGTAAGTACGGAAAAAGAGGGTATTTTACCAGGCTACAATTATTTTGAAAAAATAGCCAACACATGGGCTAGAGCAGGGATTAAAACAACCGAAGATGCTTTAAATTATATTACCCAAAGACGAACAAAACCTACATCATACCCAACTCCATATCAATCTAAACCAACATCAAAACGTGTTGCTAAAACTCCAGAGTGGTATGAAGAATATGAACAAACTATTGAAAACTATGCTAAAGAAAGACAAAATGATAATCTAACCGAATTAGAAAAACAGCGCATTATCGAAGAAGCGAAAAAATTGCTTAGTTAGGTGAAAGTGATGAGTGAGAATTTAATTAAAGAATATGAGAAAATTATTTTGGAAGATCCGGAAATTCGAAGTTTTATTAATAATAATAAAATTTCAAAAACTGTTATTGAAAATAATTTAGCTAGATTTATAAATCAATATGAAAATAACAAAAAATGTAGTAATTGTCCTGGTTTACATAGTTGTACTATGGATGTATATGCTCATTCAACAGTTTTGTCACTATATAATGATACGGTTAATTTAGTTTATTATCCATGTAAATATGCTTTGCCGGAAACTAATGATAAATTAGAAATGCTTTATTTTCCTAAAAATGAATCTTTATTAAATAAAGAAATTGATTTTAATAATTCTGAACGTGTTCAAATATTTAAGGAAATAACTCGCTTCGTAAGCAATTATCAAAATGAAGAGTTTACTAAAGGAATTTATTTATATGGTGAATTTGGGACCGGAAAAACTCAAATTTTACTTAACTTAGCATCATTATTATCAAAGAGAAATACTGAGGTATTATTTGTTTATTATCCTGATTTAGTTCGAAACCTTAAAAGTTTAATTGGCAATCCAGGATTTGAAACACTAATTCAACGTTTAAAAACAGTAGAGATTTTAATGTTAGATGATGTTGGAGCAGAAAATAATACCGAATTTATTCGTGACGAAGTTTTAGGACCAATTTTACAATATCGAATGATGGCTTATCTACCAGTTTTTATGACTTCTAATTATTCTCTTCCACTATTACAAGAGCATTTTAGTTTTGGAAAAGAGGAAGTAAATAAAATAAAAAGTTCACGAATAATTGAAAGAATTCGAGCAATGATGGAGATTGTAGAATTAAAGGG
>LFRX01000046.1:28301-63829 GCA_001512985.1 Acholeplasmatales bacterium DTU056 | reverse complement strand
TAGAATTAAAGCATACGAAATAGGTTTAAAATATCTTGAAGAAAAAGAATATGAAATGGCGTTAAAAATGTTCGAAAAAATTCCTGATTATCGTGACTCAAAATTGCACATTTTAAATATTCAAGAAATCTTAATTAAACGTGAAAAAGAAGAATTAATAAAAAAAATTGATCAAATAAGCGAATAAATTTAACGTACATAAGATTCATAAGAGATATTTTTAAAAGTTTTTGATTGAATTTTTTAATAAATATATAAAAAAATAAATAAAAATCATTAATCAAATTTATTTAAATAATAGTATTATCTATTATTCCACATTCATTTGCAATAGTGTTTTTAAAACAGTATAATAAAGAAACTATACTAGAAGAAGAGTAAAAACCAAAAATATATGAAGCTGGTTTAACACATTTAGACGCAAATGAGTATGAAAAAGATTTAAGTTAGTTTGAGAAAATTCTAGATTATCAAGATGCGCACACACATATATTAAATATTAAAGAAATTCTATTAAAAAAGAAGCAAGAAGAAATAATTAAGGACTAACTTTATAATAAATTGAATAAATTATATATTAATGCTTGCTTAGATATATATTTAAAGCAAGCATTTTTTTATTATTAGTAATTTTAATATGAGAACTTATGAATAATTTTTGTGTTTAATATTTTATATTGATTAAAATAATTTTATTATCTTAAATATATATCACAAAGGAATATGCTTTGTTGATTATCATAAAAATAGTTTTATCTTTTCCAATTTATAATTGCTGGTTTCGTAAATTACATCAGAATGATAAGAAAAACTATTTAAGTGGATATTGCTTCTAAAGACCAAAAGCTACATATTTTAAATACTCCTAAAATTCTTAGAAGTGAAAGAATATGAAATGTTTTTGAAATCGTTAAAAATCTAGATTATCAATATCTTATTTGTATGCGAATACTATAAAAAAATTTGGCTTAGTATATTGAATAGCAAAAAAGCGTTTTGAATAATTTTAAAACGCTTTTTTATTTTGTATTATGTAAAAGGTTAGTTCATATAATGTAACGATAAGGGGTAGAGATACTGTGCGAAAAGTAAGAGCGCGAATGATTGGAATTTTAGTGTTAATGGTTGTCGGAATTTTTGCATTGACTTTAAGGTTAGGTTATGTCCAAGTTGTTAAAGGAACTGCTTTATTGGAACGAGCTTATGAATTATGGACACGAGATATTCCAGTTGATGGACAACGTGGAAATATTTATGATCGTAATGGGAAATTAATAGTTGGAAATAAATTAGCGCCAACTGTAGTAATTATTCCAAAACAAGTAAAAGAAAAAGAACGGGCAATTAAATTTTTAGCTGAAGTATTAGAGCGGAATGAAGAAGATATTCGCAAGCATTTTGAAAAAAATGTTTCTGTTGAAATAATAAAACCAGCAGGAAGACATTTATCATTAGAAGTTGCTAAGAAAATTGCAAAAGAGAAGTTAGATGGAGTCTATATTGCCAGTGATACTGTAAGATACTATCCATATGGAAATCTATTAAGTCACACGATTGGAATTACTGGCATAGATAATCAAGGAATTACTGGATTAGAGTACATATATGATGCATATTTAAAAGGAAGTAGCGGCGCAAATAAAATTTTTACTGATGCTCATGGGAATAAGTTTCTATTCCAATATGGGCATTATGTTGCTCCAAATCGAGGGCTTGATTTATATTTGACAATTGATTTAGACATTCAAATTGTTTTAGAACGAGTTTTAGATAATGCAATGGAGCGCTATCAACCTGATGAAATATGGGCAATAGTAATGCATCCGAAGACATCCGAAATATTAGCAATTGCAAGCCGTCCGAACTTTGATTTAGTTAATTATCAAGATTATCCTCAAGAATTATACAATCGTAACTTACCAATTTGGAAATCATATGAACCAGGATCAGTATTTAAGGTGATTACGTTTGCGGCGGGGATTAATGAGAAAGTATTTAGTCCTACGGAAACATTTTATGATCCAGGATATCGGATTGTTGATGGTACAAGAATTAATGACTGGCGGGCTGGTGGCCATGGTCATCAAACTTTCTTTGAAGTATTACAAAATTCATGTAACCCTGGACTAATGGAGATAGTTTTCCGTTTAGGTAAAGATAAATTCTTTGAATATCTAGAAAAGTTTGGTTTCGGAGAAAAAACTGGGGTAGATTTACTTGGGGAAAGTACGGGAATCGTTTTTGAAAAAGATAAAATTAACAATGTTGAATTAGCGACCTCAAGTTTTGGTCAAGGAAATACCATTACAGCAATTCAACTAGTAAATGCGATTAATGCGGCATGTAATGATGGAACATTAAATCAACCTTATATTTTAAAAGGATTTGGCATACCAAACACACAAACTTTAATTTTTCAAAATGAAACGAAGACTATTCGAACAGGAATTGTTACTCCTGAAACTAGTGCTATTGTTCGCGAAGCATTAGAAAGAGTAGCAACACTAGGAACAGCTAGAGGAGGACATGTTGAGGGATATCGAGTTGGTGGTAAAACAGGAACTGCCCAAGTTCCTGAGGGTGGAGTATATTTATCTGATAAATATATTATTTCCTATTTGGGAATGGCACCAATGAACGATCCACAAATAACGATTTATATGGCAATGTTTAATCCCAAAAATACGATTCAATATGGAGGAATAGTAGTTGCGCCGTTGGTTAGAGAAATTATGGCGGAATCATTAACGATTTTAAAAATACCAAAACAACCTGGTGGAATTGAATTTCAACCACGTTGGGTATTAGATAAATTTACATATAAAGTTGAAAACTATATTGGCCAAAAAGTAGCCTCTATTCCACTACATCCATATTACAAATTTAAAATTGTTGGAAATGGCGATACGGTAATTGCTCAAGCACCAAACCCAGGAGAGAAGATTGTTGAAAATGGGTTCGTTATATTATATACAAACTAAGGGATAAACTATGGATATTTATCTAGAGACGTTAGCTATAAGCTTAATGATTACAGTTTTGTTGCTTTTGATTTTTATTCCATATTTACGATATATTCGCTTTGGGCAAATGGTTCGCCAAGAAGGACCAAAAGAACACTTTAAAAAACAAGGAATACCTACTATGGGTGGGTGTTTAATTGTTTTGGGTAGTATTATTACATTTTTTTATATTTTATTCTCACACCAGATGACAAATTTTAAATATGCCTTCTTAATTTGTTTTCCGACCATTGCTTATTGTTTAATAGGTTTTTTAGATGACTACTTAATTGTTGTCAAAAAGAACAATCAAGGTTTACTTCCACGTCAAAAAATCATTTTACAAATTGTCTTTGCAACACTCCATTTCTATTTTTTCCTAAAAAATAATCTTTTCACCACAATAAACTTTTTTGGCTATGAAGTAGACATTAAATGGCTATATGGAGTATGGATGCTATTAATATTTATCGCATGTTCTAATGCAGTAAATATTACTGACGGACTTGATGGACTTGCCGGAGGACTAGTAATCGTAACATTATTATCATTAGTAATTATTGCTAGTTACTTTGAGGATAAGTATTTGATGATTTATGGCTTAGCCTTAATTGGAGCAATTACAGCGTTTTTATGCTATAATTTTCATCCAGCTAAAATTTTTATGGGAGATGCTGGTTCGTTAGCCTTAGGGGCAAGTATTGCCAATATTGCGATTATATTAAAAGTAGAAATATTATTAATAATATTAGGATTTGTTTTTGTATTAGAAACTTTTTCAGTAATTATTCAAGTCCTATATTTTAAAATGACTAAAGGAAAACGAATTTTTTTAATGAGTCCTCTTCATCATCACTTTGAGTTAAAAGGATTAAGTGAATGGCAAGTTGATTTATTGTTTTGGTTTTTAGCGCTCCTTAGCGCATTTATCGGTATTAGTTTAGCAGTATATTATTTTTAAAAAGGAGAAAAAAATATGTATTTATTACTTGGTTATGGTATAGCAAATCAGGCAGTAGCTAATTTTTTACAAAAAAATAATTTACCGTATATTGTTTATGATGATAATGTAGCAGAGTATACACAATTAATACAATTAAATAACATTAATATGATAATTAAAAGTCCAGGAATATCTAATGAGCATTTTCTAATTGAACAAGCGAAAATTTTAAAAATCCCAATCGTAACTGATTTAGAGTTTTTTTATAGTTTTTATCCACACAAAAAATATATTACTATTACCGGGTCAAATGGTAAAACGACCACTGTGACATTAACTCATGAAATATTAAAAAATGCGAATAAAAAATATTTTTTGGGTGGTAATATTGGTATTCCAATTTTTAATTATTCTAATGATGATAGTGATTTACTAATTGAGGCATCTAGTTTTATGTTAGAATATATAAAAGATTATCATTCTTATATTGCTTGCATTTTAAATCTAACGACTGCCCATCTTGATCATCACAAAACATTTGCTAATTATAGAAAAGCAAAACAAAATTTGTTTAAGAATCAAACTGCTCAAGATTTTGTAGTATATAATCTTGATGATAAAATAGTTGCCAAAATAGCAAAAAAAAGTAAAGCGATAAAAGTACCTTTTTCCAAAACTAAAATTACTAATGGAGCATATTTAATCGGAAAACATTTATATTTTCAAAATCAATATATTATTTCATTAGATGAAATCAAGTTACTGGGAATGCATAATATCGAAAATATTTTAGCAAGCATTGCTATTTGTAAAATATTAAATATTGATAATGAAATAATTCGTAATACTATTAAATCGTTTCAAGGAATTGAACATCGAATTGAATATGTTTGCCAATTTAAAAACAGCAAAGTATATAATGATTCTAAATCTACCAATCTTTTTGCATTAAGGCATGCATTAGAAGCTTTTCCAAGTGAGCGAGTGTTATTGATTTGTGGTGGAAAATATCGAGAAGATAATTTTAGTTTTTTAGATGATGCTATTGGGAATGTAAATAAAGTATTAATTTTTGGAGAAAATAGAAATGTATTTTTGGAATATTTTCAAAATAAAAAAATTAATGCAGTTACTTTTCATAATTTAGAAGAAGTAGTAAAATATTTATATGAAAATGAAGTTTACGAAGAGATTATTTTGTTTTCACCCGGCTCAAGTAGTCAAGACCAATTTAAAAACTATGAGGAAAGAGGTCGAAAATTTAAATCATATATGATATAATATTAGTGTCAATGATTTAGTAAGGAGATAATACTAATGATGACCATTATTTATGGGGGGACATTTAATCCCCCAACCATTGCTCATTACTTAATTGCCAAACACTTAATTACCAAATTCCCTAACAGTAAACTTATATTTTTACCAACAGCCTCTTTTTATGCCAAAGGTGCTAAAGAAGCGTTTCATCATCGCTATGCGATGCTTGAAATAATGGCCAAAAAATTAGGACCAAATGTAAGTGTTTCAGATTTTGAAAATCAACAAAAACAATATCTAGGAACATATCATACATTAAAACACTTTTCTGGTGCCTATTTTGTTTTAGGGGCGGACAATCTATTAACAATCTCTTCATGGATTAAATATCCAGATGTTGTTATTGAGAATAAATTTATTGTTTTCCCTCGCGATCATATTAATCTAGAAAAAGTATTTTCAGAAAATGAGATTTTAAATAAATATCGGGATAATTTTATTATAATTGATGATTTTGATCAAATTGATATTTCCTCTTCATTATATCGAAAAGCAAAATCAAAAGAATATTTATTACCAGAAGTCCAACAATATATTGAAAAGAATAATTTATATAAGGAGGAACATTAATGTATTCACAGGGTTTTGTTAAAGTAGCGTCAGTATCACCAACAGTTCGTGTTGGCGACCCCTTTTTTAATGTTAAACAAATTATTAAAACTTTAGAACAAATTAATAATAAAGCTTCATTTGCTTGTTTTCCTGAATTAGCCGTTTCAGGTTATTCAGTTGGTGATTTGATTTATCAAACATATTTATATGATTTAAGTTGTCAAGCCATTGCATATTTTTTAAAAAATAACCCATATGAAGGAGTTATTATTCTTGGGGGATTATTTAGATATAATGATGTAATGTATAATTGTAGTTTCGTCATTCAAAAAGATAAAATACTAGGAATTGTTCCAAAAGTATACTTGCCACATTCAAATGAGTTTTATGAAACACGCTGGTTTAATTCGGGAATGGAAATAATGGAACAAGTTCACAAGGTAACTTTTTTAGGAAAAGAAGTTCCATTTGGAAAAATAATTTTTGTTGATCAAAATCATGAAGTAAAATTTGGAGTAGAAATTTGTGCAGATTTATGGGCTCCAATATCACCACACGATAAACTATATGCTAACGGTGCCCTTTTAATCTTCAATTCCTCTGCTAGCAACGACTATGTCGGAAAAGAAAAAGCCCGTAGACTAATCATCCAATCCGCAAGTTACAAATGGAATGGAGCTTATATCTACAGTTCTACTAGCAAAACTGAATCCACAAGCGAAGTAGTCTTTTCAGGACATAAAATCATTTCACAAAATGGGGAAATTATTAATGAATCCGATTCATTTAATTCAAGTGATGAAATTATCTATGGCGATATTGACATAAGCTACTTAAAATTTGCCCGTGTGAATAATTCATGGTATAAAATTGTTCAAGATCAATTACGTGATACTGCATATCAAGAAGTAGAATATCAAATATTAAAAACTAAAGACTATGTTTTCGAAAAATATTTTGAGTTGTTGCCATTTGTTCCAAAAGAAAAAGAAGCTTTTCAAAAAATAATTAATATACAAGCTGCAAGTATCAAAAAAAGATTAGATTATATCGGAATTAAAAAAGTTGTTTTAGGAGTATCCGGCGGCCTTGATTCAACATTAGCCCTACTTTCTTTATGTTATGCTTTTGATAAATATGGCTTCGATCGTAAAGGGATTATTGCGGTAACGTTACCGACGGAAAATACTAGTCAAAATACTTTAACTCTTGCACGCAAATTAATGCAAGGATTAAAGGTAACTGCAAAAGAAATTAATATTAATGATAATATTGATCCGATTTTATTGCAAATCGGCCATTCTAAAACCGAAAAAGACATTACCTATGAAAATGTCCAAGCACGATATCGAACAATGATTTTAATGAACTTAGCTAACTTAAATCAAGCTATTGTCATAGGAACAACTGATATGTCCGAACTTGCATTAGGATGGATGACCTTCAATGCTGATCATATGGCTATGTATGATATAAATGTTGGATTAACTAAAACTGTTGTTAGAAAAACTGTTGAATATTATAAAGAAATTTATCCAGAAGTAAGTGACATATTAGATGAAGTAATTAATTTACCGATTTCACCAGAATTAGCTAAAGATCAAAAAACTGAAGATATTATTGGAAAATATGAAATTAATGACTTTATTTTATATCGTTTCTTAAAAAATGGTGATAGTCCAAGTCGTATTACTTATTTACTAACTAAAGGATTTAACTTAACCGAACAAGAAGCTCATAAATACGTTAAAAACTTTTATAAACGTTTCTATTCCCAACAATATAAACGCTTGAGTTCTCCAGAGGGAGTAAAAATATTAGATTTATCATTATCGCCACGTACTGAAGTTCGTTTAAATGGTGATATTTATTTTCCAGAAGAAGAATAATTTATCTTTACAATTCTAATAAATTATGATAAACTACATAGTAAGTAAATACCAATAAAGACGATGAAGAGGAAGAGTAGTAAAGTTATTTTTTATAGAGAGGGATTGGTTGGTGGAAAATCCTAAAAATGCTTTACGAAGGTCGCCTCGGAGTTGGTATTTTGAACGAAGAAATTCTAGTAGAAATACCCGCGTAACTTGCGTTAACGAGTTAAGAGGTGCACTATTCTAACAAATAGTGAACTAAGGTGGTACCGCGAATTTTTTCGTCCTTAGGGTTTTCCTAAGGACTTTTATTTTAGCAAAATAAAGGAGTGGATAAAGATGAAATTAAAAGACTTACCAACAAGATACGATTTTAATCAAGTCGAAAGCGGAAAATATCAAGAATGGGTTAAAAATGGTTTTTTTACATCTGGGGATATGAGTAAAAAGCCATATGCGATGGTTATTCCGCCACCAAATATTACTGGGAAGTTACATTTAGGACACGTCCTTAATAATACTATTCAAGACATTATTATTCGAAGAAAACGAATGCAAGGTTATGATGCATTATGGCTTCCTGGCATGGACCATGCTAGTATTGCAACGCAAGCTAAAGTCGAAGAAAACTTACGAAAACAAGGAATTTCTCGCTATGACTTAGGACGTGAAGAATTTTTGAAAGTTTGTTGGAAATGGAAAGAAGATCATGAAAACATGATTCACCAACAATGGGCCCGTTTAGGATTAAGTCTTGATTATACTCGCGAACGTTTTACCTTAGATGAGGGATTAAGTGATGCCGTTTTAGAGGTTTTTGTTCGTATGTATCAAGACGGTCTAATTTATCGCGGTGAACGCATTATCAACTGGGACGTTCAAAGTAGAACAGCATTATCTAATATTGAGGTTGAATACAAAGAAATTGAAGGTGCTTTATATTATATTAAGTACCCATTTGTCGATGGAAATGATGGATTAGTAATCGCAACAACCCGTCCAGAGACAATGTTTGGCGATGTTGCGTTAATGGTTCATCCAAAAGATTCACGTTACCAACAATATATAGGAAAAAAAGTCTATATTCCAACGACCGAGCGAGCGATTGAGGTTATTGCGGATGAGTATGTTGATATGGAATTTGGTACCGGAGTAGTAAAAGTTACTCCAGCTCATGACCCAAATGACTTTGAAGTAGGATTACGTCATAAATTACCGCGACCATTATGTATGAATGAAGATGGCACAATGAATGAACTAGCAGGTCGTTATCAAGGTCAAGAACGTTTTGAATGCCGTAAAAACTTAGTTCGTGATTTACAAGAAAAAGGTTTATTAATTAAAATTGAAAAAATAGTTCATGCGGTTGGTCATAGTGAACGGACAGGAGTTGTTGTTGAACCGCGCTTATCATTACAATGGTTTGTAAAAATGGAACCATTAGCCAAAAAGGTAATTGAAGCTCAAAAAAATCCAGAAACAAAAATTTCTTTTATTCCAGCTCGTTTTGAAAAAATCTTTATTAATTGGTTAGAAAATATTCAAGATTGGTGTATTTCTCGTCAATTATGGTGGGGACATCGAATTCCAGCATGGTATCGCGGAGATGAAGTTTATGTAGGAAAAACAGCCCCTGAAGGTGAAGGTTGGATTCAAGATGAAGATGCACTTGATACATGGTTTTCTAGTGCCTTATGGCCATTCTCTACTTTTGGTTGGCCAAATGAAACTGTTGATTTAGCTCGTTATTTTCCAACTGATTGTTTAGTAACAGGTTATGATATTATTTTCTTTTGGGTTGCCCGCATGGCTTTCCAATCATTATACTTTACCGGAAAACGACCATTTAAAGAAGTAATACTGCATGGAATAATTCGCGATGAACTTGGACGTAAAGTTAGTAAATCACTTGGAAATGGAAAAGATATGGATGAAGCAGCTGATGAATTTGGAATTGATGCGGTAAGATATTTCATTACTACAGCATCATCTCCAGGACAAGATGTCCGTTATAGTGATGAAAAAGTTCAAGCGGCTTGGAACTATATAAATAAAATATGGAACATTTCTCGATATATTGGTTTAAATTTTGAACAAGTAGGCTATACTCGTAAAGATATTAATAAAGAAATACTAAATGATGTTGACAAATGGATCTTAACAAGATTGAATCAAGTAATAAAACAATATGATGAATATTTAGATAAATACGAATTTAATGAAGCTTCGAAAGTTTTATATAAATTCGTTTGGGATGATTTTGCATCTTGGTATGTTGAATTAACTAAAATTGTTTTTAGTGGAACTGATGAACAACAAAAAGAAAATACTTGTGCAGTTTTAGATTATTGCTTACGAACAATTTTAAAATTACTTCATCCATTCATTCCATTTGTCACAGATGAAATTTACCGTCGTTTTAATGAAGAAAGCATTATAATTAGTTCATGGCCAACAATTAACGAAGAGTTTACTTATCCAAATTCTGAAAAAATTGAAGTTATTTTTGATATTATTTCAAGCGTTCGTAATATTCGTCAAGAAAATAATGTTCCAAATAGTCGTAAAATCACTTTAGAAATTTTAGCACGCGATGAGGAAGTCTATCAAACAATCAATGAAAATATTTTTTATTTAAATCGTTTCATTAACTACGATAAATTAGAAATCTTAAAAGATGATCTACAAACTGAAAACAAATTAGTTAAAGTATTAGAACAAGTAACGATTGCAATTCCATTGGCTACATTAGTTGATATAGAAGAGGAAAAGAAAAAATTACTTACTAAAAAAGAAGAATTAGAAAATGAAATTTTACGCTGTGACCGTATGTTAAATAATCCAAACTTCTTAGCAAAAGCTCCAGAAGCAAAAATTAACGAAGAGCGAATGAAACGAGCTAATTATCAAGAACAATTAGATGAAGTATTACGATTATTACGAAATTTCTAACATATATCGACAATTTCTAACATACCATTCATCTATAATTTAGGGGATAAAGGGGGATGATGTCGATGAATGATAGATTGTCGTGTATTTTAAATGTTTTTAAGTTATATAAAGATGCTTATGATTTAAAAAACATTGGAGTTTTGAAACGAACTGGAGATGAATATACCATTATTGCTTTTGATAATTATAAAAAGATATCAAAAGAATATTTTAGTGAGTTAATTAGACGTGTAAAAGAAAAAAATTTATTTAATTACGAAAAGTTAATATGTTTTAAAAAAGCTTATAAAGAGTCATACTTTTTATATATAGAATCTGAAACAGTTGATTCACTAAATCAAATTAATTTTAATTGTTTAGAAAAAATATTTGAATCAATATTTCGAATGAAATACAATCTAGATAGAAAGGTTGATGAAATAAATTATTTCATCAACCTAAATTCTAGTCTTATTCATGATACTATGAATGTAGTAGCTAATTATAATGATACATATAGTGTAATATTCAATTTAGAAAATAAAATATTTTATATTGATCCAAAATTATTATCAGTTTTTGGATCATCAAATCTAAAAACCGAAATTACTTTTTCGGAATTAAAACATACTTTAGCTAAAAAAGAACTAAACGAACTTTCCTTAGCAATCGATAAAATCTATCGAAAAGAGGCTCGTTTTTTAAAAGTTAAGTTTTCTAAGTCAAAAATCTTTCCTGAGAATTTTACAATGTATTTACTTGATACGTTACTAATGTGCAGTGAAATATTGTGCTTGGTTATTATTAATAAAAACCATAATATTATTAAAGATAGTATTATCGACCAAAATGATAATATTACAGATAAAAATTATGGAATTTGGGAATACACTCCTCATAAAAAAGATGTTATTTTTTGTTCGAATTCTTTAAGTATATTAGGACTTAGCCAACAATCAGTTTCGATTAAAGAGTTTATTAGTCTTGATCAAAAAAAGAATTATTCAGCCCTACGCAAAATAGTATATAATATTCGAAAACTTATAAAGAAAGAAATCAATGATTTTAAAATTGAAGTTGAGATAACCAACTTTTTAAAGGAACAAAAGTTTTTAGAAATTGTAGCACGACGTGTTGATGAAATTCGTAATGATGATACGATAATTGGAATTATTAAAGATATTACAATTGATATCATAAACGATTCTAAAGCATTACAACTTGAAAAATTACAATCAATCGGATCGCTTGCTGGAAGTATTGCTCATGACTTTAATAACTTACTTATGGCTTCATTTGGCTATATTGGTTTATTGCGGAAAGTAAGTAATCTTCCCAAAGAAGCTATATCATATATTAATAGTTTAGACTCAATTACCCGCACTGGTGCCGTATTAGCGAAACGTTTATTATCATACACTCGCGTTGATCAGTATGTGGTAGAAACATTTGATTTATGTAAGTTAGTTCGTGAAACAATCGAAGTATTACAATATTTAATGCCGCCAAATATTAAAATTAATAGTTGTTTTGAAGTGGATTCATGTTATATATTAGCTAACAAAACAGATATTCAAAATGCTATTATGAATATTGCTATTAACTCAAAAGATGCAATGCCTAATGGCGGGGTAATTGATTTCACTGTATCATCAGTCTTTTTAGATCAAGCTGATCCTAATATGATTAATTATGAAAACTTTATTGTTGGTGAGTATGTTGTAATTGAGATTAGAGATACAGGAATAGGAATCAAACAAGAATATCGCGATAAAATTTTTGAACCATTCTTTACGACAAAAGAAAAAAATAGAGGAACCGGAATCGGTTTAAGTTCAGTTTTAAAAACAATTAAAAAAAGCAATGGTCAACTTAGATTTAGTAGTATTGTTAATGAAGGAACAACCTTTTGGGTATATTTACCATTAACATATGATAATGTAGAAAAGAAAAATGAAAAACCAAAACAAACTGATTATCAAGAACTATTAAAAAATAACATCCAAGATTATAAAATATTAGTAATTGATGATGAGGAAATTGTTCGGACAATTGTTACAGAATCATTAGAGCATTTAGGATTAACTGTTTATGATTTTTCACATCCACTAGAAGCGATTCATTTCTATAGAGAAAATTATGATAAAATAGACTTAGTAATCCTAGATATGATGATGCCAATTATGTCTGGTGAAGATACTTTTGTAAACTTAAAACAAATTAATCCGGATGTTTTAGTAATTATTTTATCTGGTTATAGTAGCGAAGGCTCTGCTAATAATATGCTTAACCAAGGTGTAATTGATTATTTAGAAAAACCAATTTCGATTGATGAGTTATCTTATAAAGTCTTAAAAACTCTAAGCGAGCACAAGAAAAATAATTTCCAATATATTAATCAATCGGTTGGACTTTCAACCTTATGCAATAACAAAAAAGTATACTACCGCTTGTTAAAGCGATACTATGATGAATATCACAATGTAAAAGATAAAATAAATAGTTTAATCAATAAAAGAAATTATCAAGAAATCAGAATGATTGTTCATAAAATCAAGGGCATTAGTAGCAATTTAGGTTCTAATTTGTTATATGAAGAAGCTTTAAAATTAGAAAATCAAATAACTTTAATGCCAAAAAATTTAAACGAGCAAATTAGTAATTTTTTAGTATTACATGATAATGTATTAGATGAAATAAAAGTACTAATTTCGTAGTAAATAAATAAGAGGAGACCTATATGTTTACAAATATTAATGATTTTATTGCGTGGATCGAAAGTCAAAAGCGTACTTCACCCAAGGTATCATTAAAAAAAATGCGAAAATATTGTGAGATCATTGGTAATCCCCAACAAAATCTCCGCTTTATCCATATTGGCGGGACTAATGGTAAAGGGTCGACAGTAAGTTATTTAAAAAATATTCTTCGTGACGCTGGATTAAATGTTGGAACCTTTATTTCACCATATGTAGTATGTTTTAACGAACGGATTGGATATAATGAAGAATATATTAGTGATGATGAATTGCTTCACTATGGAAATTTATTATTAACATATTATCCAAAATTTTCTGAATATGGACTTGAAAATCCCACTTTTTTTGAAGCCCTAACTTTAATTAGTTTTTTATTCTTTGCTTCTAAAAAAGATATAGATGTGGTTATTTTAGAAGTAGGCTTAGGAGGACTTCTCGATTCTACCAATATCATCATACCATTAGTTAGTGTAATTACTAATGTTTCTTATGATCATATGAAAATTTTAGGAAACACGCTAGAAGAAATCGCCTTAAATAAATTGGGAATTGCTAAGACTAATGTACCTTTATTTACGACTTATGATGAACGCTTGGCAAATTTATTTATTGATTATACTAATGAAAAGAAAACTCCGCTATATTTTGTCTATCCGAATGATATTCAAAATATTAAAGTATCATTAACTGAAACTACTTATACATATAAAGATTTTAACTATTCCTTACAACTTTTAGGCCACTATCAAGCATGTAATAGTGTTTTAAGTATTGAAGTTGCCAAATATTTACAAAAATATTTTCCGATTACGCATGATAATATTGTGCGGGGATTAAAAAATACTACATGGCCAGGGCGAATTGAAGTTTTACGCCAAGAGCCGTTGATGATTGTTGATGGGGCCCATAATGAAGGTGGAATAGAGTCATTAGTAAGTTTCATCAAAGATGTTAATTTAGATAAAAAAACTAGAATTATTTTTGCAGTTTCCCATGATAAAGAGAAAGACGTAATGATTAAAAAATTAGAAGAAGTGGCATCTGAAATGATATTTACCGAATATCATTACAAACGAAGTAATCGTGCTGAAGAATTATATAACTTATCAACTCATCCTAATAAACACTATATCTTAGAAGTAAAAGAATTAATAGAAGAACTAATTGATAATAATGATCAAATGATGAATGTTTTTTGCGGGAGTTTGTATTTTGCTAGTGAAGTACGTAAAATACTTTTATCACAAAAAGGATAGCAATATCCTTTTTTATTTTTACAAAACATTCATAATTTTACAAACTTTTCCCCTCTTTATTTCTACAATATCATCTAAGAGGGGAAAGGGAATGATGAGAAGAAGAAAGTCAGATTTTGATGTGTTCGGGATTATTTTAGGTGTAATAATTGGGTTACTTGTAGGATTTTTCTTAAGTGGTCGAATCAATTTTACGCAAACTCAAAATACAATTGGTGATTCTTTGCAAGTAGACAACCATACCCTTTTTTTACTTGAAGCAGGACGATTTGAAGATGCTAAGCTTGCTCAAACAACTTACGAAGTCTTAACTAGTAAAGGTTATCAATCAATTGTTGTTAATGAACGAATTGGGAAGAAAAACTTTTATTGCATTTATTTAGATATTAGTATAAAAAAAAGTGATTTAGAAAACCAAATCAAAAAAATTAATTTAAATGAAATCAATCTAACTATTCGCCAAAAATCTTTTTATGATTTAACTAGTCAATTTCTAAATGGCACTCAAAAGAAGTTTTGGGATGAAGTAATTGAAAATTTATTTAATTCCTTAAAAAATAAAGAAATTATTTTAAGTGAAGAGTTTTATATTAGTCCTGAAAATATTGAAGTTTTTTCTTATTTTATGACATTAAAAAGTTTAAAGAATGAACAATTAAAAACTAAATATCGTTTAGAAATATATCGGGTAATTTGCGAAACATTAATGTAAGAAAGTAAATTTCCTTTATTTTATTTAATATAAAATAAAGGAGGATTATCTATGAGTTTAATGTTACATGAGATTCCAAGTTCAGAACGGCCCCGTGAACGTTTAATTAAATATGGACCTGAATCCTTAGCAACCTACGAATTACTGGCAATTTTACTACGGACCGGAACTAGAGATATATCAGTAATTGATTTAGCTAAAAATGTTTTAAAGCAAGTGGAAAATATTAATATGTTAAATCAGATTACTATCAATGAACTAAAAAAGATAAAAGGGATTGGGGAAGTTAAGGCAGTAGAACTTCTTGCGTCAATCGAACTCGGTAAGCGAATTAATACACCACTCCCCCCTGAACAAATTGTTGATACGCCCAAAAAAGCTTATTTACTTGTTAAAGAGGAATTACAACATTTAACTCAAGAAACTTTAGTGTGTTTATATTTAAATGCTAAAAGCGAATTAATTGCTAAAAAGACGATTTCCGTCGGGACATTATCGCAAACAATAATAAATCCACGCGATATATTCAAATGGGCGTTTAAACTATCAAGTATTGCGATTGTTTTAATTCATAATCATCCAAGTGGTAATCCTGAACCAAGTCAACCGGATATTTTAATGACACAAAAAATAGTCCAAGCAGCTAAAATTGTTGATTTATTAATCGTTGATCATATTATTGTCGGTAAAAATCGTTATTTTAGCTTTCAAGAACATAATATGTTATTCTAATTTAATGCTTGTATGCATATGTTATATTAAGGGTGAGAAGATGAGTAGAAATAAGCAGGATTATGAATTAAATATGATTGATCGCTTTTTATATAAAATGGTAATTGGGTTATCATTATTAGTACTGTTGTTAATTGGGACACGATATAATATAGTTTCTTTAGAAAAGGTTCAAAATGCAATGCGTCAAAATATTAATATCGTAAAAATCATTAGTTATTTTAATCGTCCAAATTTAAAACTAATTCCAATTGATATTGAAGATACTAAAGAAACTAGTACAGTTGTTTATGATGATTATACAATCATTGATGGCGGAAGAAGAATAAACGTTTCTAGTAGTGTTAAAAATATCCGAAGTGGTGTTGTTGTAAAAATTGAAAAGAAAGATACTTACAAGATAACAGTAAAATCAATTGATGGGTATGAATATGTTTACGATAATATTTCAAATAAAAAGGTTAATATCTATCAATATGTAAAAGCTGGAGATATCATTGGTGAAGTAAATAATGATACTTTTGACTTATATGTTTACTCAAAGAATGGAATCGTAAATCTTGATGACGTGTTACCAGTATGAAAGTTCGAATTCATTATTCATTTTTAATATTATTGCTACTATCATTATTTACTAGTCAATTTATACCGTTTTTAATATTTTTTATTTCAATTTTGTTACATGAATTAAGCCATTTATTGTGGGCCAAAATATTTAATCAAAAAATTGTGTCAATAACCATCACAGCATTAGGTGGAATTATTGATATTAGTTTTCGAAAAATATCAAAATTTAAATTATTAATCATACAATTTGCAGGGATATTAACTAATGGAATTATTTATTTGATAGTTTATAATGGGCCAAGTTTTAAATACCAAGAAATGATTCTGAACTTTAATTTGATTTTAATAATTTTCAATAGTTTACCAATATTTCCATTAGATGGATATTTAATATTAACAAATATTTTATCTATGTTTTGTAAGTTTCAAACTGAATATATGATATCACTAATAATTTCCTCTTTCTGTCTTATAGTGCTTAGTTTTTATGCGTTTAAATTATTAAGTATTGCGTTGATAATTATTGTAATTTATTTACTTTATAAAAATATTATGTTATCATTCCAACGTGATTACTATTTATTGCAAAGAATAATTCAACGAAACTAAAAAATGATACATTAAAAGGAGTTTAATATGCCAAAGATTTATTTAGATAATATGGAGTATCAATTAACGATTAATAAAACTAGAAATCGTGGAATTAGTTTAAAATTTTATTATCCAAATGAAATAATTGCTAATGCTAATTATCGTTTGACAAATGATTTTATTATTAATCAAATATTTCAAAACAAAGATAAAATCATAAAAAAATTTTTAAAATTAATTGAACAAGCAAACAAATTAAAATTTGAATATTTATTAAGTGATCAAAAAATTTGGTTATTTGGGAAATTATATGAAATTATATTTTCGAAAGATTATAAAGAAATTTTTATCGAAGAATCCAAAATATATATACCAGTAAATTTAAAAACGAATAAGAAATATTTAACAACAATTAGACAGGAAAATATTAAATATCTTCAAGATATGTTTAATGAAATATTATTTCGAAAATTTAATAATCAATTTGAAGTAAATCTAGATTTTAAAAATTATCGTTCACGATGGGGAGTATGTTTTCATCACTTGCAAAAAATTATTTTAAATACTAGATTAATTCACTTACCACCGAATTTAATTGAAGTAGTAATAATTCATGAGATTATTCACTTGATTGTCCCTAACCATAGTCGAAAGTTTTATTTAGAACTATATAAATATTTACCTAATTATCGACACAACAAACAACAATTAAATCACTACCATATGCTTCTAGATAAACGATATTAAGATTGATACTTAAAAATAGCACTAAAAAACTCATGTTTTTTTCAAACTCAAATTATTGACAATTCTTGTAAAACTTTTGTAAGATATTGTCGAACAGTGTTTTAGGGAGGGAGATAATGAATAATATGTCAGTAAAATTATCAAATCACTATATTGGTGGACAAGTTAACACAAAACAATTTGAACTTGATGAAGCAATTTCTAGGAAAATTTCGCAGGCTATTAAGCAGCAACGTTTGGCCAAAAATTTAACACTAGAGGCGATTGCTAAGGGAATATGTAGTCTCAGTTATTTATCAAAAATTGAAAATATGAGTATTGTAGCTCATACTTCATATTTAGAGGCTATATGTGAAAGATTGGATATTAATTTTGAAGAGTTAGTTAAGCAGCATAAGCAAAAAGATTTAAAAGAGATTTTGAAGTGGTATTTATATGATTATGAAGATAAAATTAATAGTTTAGAAAGTATTCTTGATAATCCATATTATTGTGCCAATGATGGATTAGTAAAAATAATTTTTTATTTGTATAAAAATAATTTTCCAGCCGTCGAAAAAGAGATAGACTTAATAAATGATGTTAAATCAACTTTAACTGCTGAAGAGCTGAATATTTTTACTTTATTAGCAACGGAATATTATATAAAAACAAATCAATTTAGAAAAATAGAAAGCAATATTTCTTTACTAATGAATTTGGCTAAAAATGTTTCACCTTTTCAAGCCTTATATTATGAGCAATTATTTATTGTTGCTTATCATTTAAATATTCGTCATTTATTAGAATATTGTTTAAATATTTTAAAAGAAGAACGTTTTATTAATTATCCATTCTGGCGATTATATAAATTGCAAATGATGATGCTTGAAATACAGTCACGAGAAAAGCACAATCAATCATTAATAGATTTACACAATTTAACTCTTGATCAATCATTAAACACTTTTCAAGACGGAATTATTTACTATCAGGCTTTAATTTATCTAAATAATAAATTGTTTAAGCAGGCATATGAATTATTGCAGAGTAAAGAAAAGCTGAATGCGGCGGAATTTACATTATTGATTTTATGTGGTTATTTAAGTAGACAAGCTGATTATCAAGAATTAATAGCTAAAGCTAAAAGTTATACATTTAGTAAATATGATTCTATTCATAAAAAATTTCTTAATTATTTAGTTGCTAAAATGGAAGGATTATCTCGTTTTCAACTTTCCCAATTACTAAAATATCACCTATTACCAGCAAATGATCAAAGTCCAATTCCTTTATATTCACGTATATATTTAGTAGAACTTCTTAATTTGGGCTTAAAAAATAGTTATCAACGATTATTAAAGAAAAATTATTCTCATATTAATATTTGCTTTTACCTTGAATAATTTGTAAAAATAATGTATAATAATACAAGTTAATAGGAATAGGTGATTTAATGAATGATTATCTTACTGGATTAAATAAATTACCGTCCAATCAAATCATAGAAAAAATGGCTACCTATGCGAAAGAACATAAAGTGCCGATTATTAATGAAGAAGGAATGGGCTTTATCAATCAACTTGTAAAAATCACCAAGCCAAAGAGAATTTTAGAAATTGGCACTGCAATAGGTTATAGTGCAATTAACATGGCTCTATCGTATGAGAGAGCCTTTATTGATACTATTGAGCGGGATGCCAATTTGGCTAGTCTTGCCATTAAAAATATTAAAGAATGTAACTTAGAAAATCGTATTCGTGTGTTTAATGAAGATGCTTTAAAACTTGATTTAGCTACATTACATCCTGAATATGACTTAATCTTCATCGATGCTGCAAAATCCCAATATAAAGTTTTTTTTGAAAAATTTGATAATTTACTTATTTCTGGCGGGATAATTATCACTGATAATATTTTATTTCATGGTTTAATTACTACGCCTGAACATATTGCGAGTCGAAATCTACGCCAATTAGTAAGAAAAATTGGCAATTATAATACCTTTTTAAAAGAACATCCCCGCTATGACACCACCTTTTATAATATTGGAGATGGCATAGCAGTTAGTATTAAGGTGAAGTAGATGAAAATTATTACTGAAATTAAAAATATAAGTAACTTAGATCAAAATCAAGCCGATGGCTTGATTTTTAATCATCAATATCTTTCTGATACTCATACTGACTTTTTAACAAATGAAGAAGTTATAAAGCTAGTAGAGTATGGAAAAATAAATTCCAAAATGATAATTGCAAATGTAAATCGTATATTTACTGAACAAGAAATTCAAAAAGCTTTTGAAGAAATTGATGAATTATTAAATTTAGGTGTAGAGTATTTTGTCTTTAGTGATGTTGGAATTTATCAATATTTTTATGAAAAAAATCTTCATCACAACTTAATTTATAATGCCCGGACCATGATTACTAATTACGGAGATGCTCAAATTTGGAAAGAAAATGGTGTATATGCATATTTTATTTCAAATGAGATTCCGCTTGAGGATATAATTGAAATTAGTAAAGTTGGTAATGGTGCTTTAAATGTTTATGGTTATCACCAAATTTTTTATTCAAAACGAAATTTAGTTTCTTTATATTATGCACATCGTCAAATGGAAAATAGGTTTCAAAATCACGAATTAATGTTAGTTGAAGAAAATCGTCCTAATAAATATCCAATTACGGAAACACCGTATGGAACATATATTTATTCACCATATAAATATGCTATTTATACTGAACTTGAAAAATTACGTTCATTAAAATTGATTTTAATCTCTGGAAGATTTATTAATGAAGAAAATTTACAAAAAGTGATTACGCTTTATAAAATTGGAATAGAAAACGGATTTACAAATGAAAATATGGATAAATTACGCAAAATAGATGATAATATTCATTCGGGATTTTTATATCAAAAAACTGTTTTACGAAAAGGTGAGCGCAATGACTAAAGTGGAGTTGCTTGCGCCAGCGGGCGATTTAGAAAAATTAAAGATTGCCATTTTGTATGGTGCTGATACAGTATTTATTGGTGGACCAGTATTTGGTCTTCGAGCGCGAGCCAGCAATTTTACTTTAGAAGATATTAAAGAAGCTGTAGAATTTGCGCATGAACGTGGTAAAAAAGTTTATGTAACAACCAATATCGTTCCGCACAATGAAGATATAAGCCAATTAGTTGATTATTTAAAATATTTAAGTGAGATTGAGGTTGACGCAATAATAGTTTCGTCATTATATATTGCAAAAGTTGCAAAAGAAGTAGTTCCTAATTTAGAAGTTCATTTAAGTACTCAAATGTCAGTCGCTAATTCCTATGCTACGAAATTTATTAAAAATTTGGGAATAAAACGTATAGTTTTAGCAAGGGAATTGTCATTAAAAGATTTAGAAGAACTACGAAAAAATACAACTTGTGACTTAGAAGTATTTATTCATGGCGGAATGTGTGTTAGTTATTCTGGGCGTTGTATGTTAAGTAATTATATGACAAACCGCGATGCTAATCGTGGGGGCTGCGCCCATTCATGTCGTTGGAATTATGACTTATATTATGATAATCAAATATTGAATGATGATGGCAATTATTTTAATATTGCTTCTAAAGATTTAAATGCCTTTACGGTGGTGCCAAAACTAATTGATATTGGGGTCCAGTCTTTAAAAATTGAAGGACGGATGAAGTCGATTTATTATATTGCAACAGTAGTTAGGGCATACCGTAATTTAATTGATGAATATTTACGAACTGGAAAAGTAAACTATAATTATTATGAAGAAGAATTAAAAAAGGCTGAAAGCCGCGAATCATCAACGGGCTTTTTATTAGGACAAGTCACTAAAGATCAACAATTATATAACCAACGTAGTGAAAAAATTACTAAAGAGTTTTGTGGATATGTGTTAGATTATGATGAACAATCTAACATTGCCACAATCGAACAACGAAACTACTTTGAACCGGGCGATTATCTAGAGTTTTTTGGCCCGTCTTTACCAAACACCACTTATCAAGTGACTAAAATTTTTTCTGAAGAAGGTCAAGAACTAGATGCTGCTCGTCATCCCCAACAAATTCTAAAAATCTACGTACCATTTAAATTGGCTAAACATGATATGGTCCGTCGACTTACAAAAAATTAAGTTGATTTTTATTCATAACTTTAGTATACTATTAATAAAATTTATAAAACAATAAAAAAATTTGGAGGAAGTCACACGATGAAAGGTAATGGAAAACATCATTTAACACCAGAAGGCTTAGAAAATTTAAAAAGGGAATTAAACAAACTAAAAAATGAAGATCGTAAGCGTGTTATTGAAAGTTTAAAAGAAGCACGTGCTCAAGGGGATTTATCAGAAAATGCAGATTATGATGCTGCTCGTGATGAGCAAGCACGTCTAGAAGGACGAATTAAAGAGTTAGAAGAAATTATTAAAAATTCTGTAATTATTGATTCATCTGCTGCAGGGCTAAATTCTAATTTAGGCAAATTGATTACTGTTGAATTTCAAAACGGAACAAAACGCACATTTGAATTAGTTGGCAGTCTTGAATCTAACCCACTTGGTGATAAAATCTCCAATGAATCTCCATTAGGTTCAGCTTTACTACATGCTAAACAAGGGGAAGATGTCATTGTTAAAACTGATACAGGAGCCGAATTTGTAGTAAAAGTTCTTGAAATAAACGATAAATAATAAACAAGGAGGACAATTTATGAGATTTGCTCCAAAATACGATCCAGGATTTCGCCCAGCTATTTTAGAATTAAGAAAATTTAAGGACCTTGTTAATGAAAGCAATAATAAGTCTTTATTATATATTTGTATTGAGCGAAATGATGGATATAATTATCATTTGAAAATGGACATCTTTCAAGATAATACGGGATATGATGATTATAATTATCAAATTGTTGAAAGGCTAGTAAAAACAATTCTATGGGTAGCCGGTGGATATAAAATTTATGTAGCTGGATCTAATGAAATTTATCGTCGTTTAAAAGAAGAATATCAAAAAAATGGAAAACGCGAATTTGATGCATTATTTATGCAAAGAGTTTATGGTTTTCCATTCGAAGTTATAAAAGTAACTTATGATGAAATCCCGCCATTAAAAGAAGAAGAAATTAAAATTGTTAATGACTTAAAAGGATGTCGAATTGGTTTTGATGCTGGCGGAAGCGACCGTAAAGTTTCTGCTGTTGTTGATGGTGAAGTAATTTTTAGCACTGAGACAGTATGGCATCCTAAATTGCAAAGTGACCCACAATATCATTATGATGGGATTGTGGAATCATTTAAATTGGCAGCTTCGAAAATGCCGCGAGTCGATGCTGTTGGAATTAGTTCAGCAGGAATATATATTAATAATGAGGTACGAGTAGCTTCGTTATTTATTAAAGTTCCTGATGATGTTTTTGCCCGCGAAGTAAAAAATATTTATATTCGTGCCGTCAAAGACACTTTTGGTGATATTCCATTTAGAGTAGTAAATGATGGTGAAGTTACTGCTCTAGCGGGTGCTAACCAACTTAACGCAAATGAAGTATTAGGAATAGCGATGGGAACTAGTGAAGCCGTTGGTTATGTTAATAAAAATCATAACTTAACTGGATGGCTTAATGAATTAGCGTTTGCACCGGTTGATTTTAATCCAATGGCGATGATTGACGAATGGAGCGGCGATTACGGCTGTGGTGTAAAATATTTCTCACAAGATGCAGTAATCAAACTTGCAGAAGCAGCGGGAATCAGTTTTCAAGATGGCATGAGTCCAGCTGAAAAATTAAAATATGTGCAAAGTTTAAATAATCAAAATGATGAACGAGCTCAAACGATTTTTGAAGATATTGGAATTTATTTAGGCTATACCTTAGCTTATTACAGTGAGTTTTATTCAATTAAGCACGTATTACTTTTAGGACGAGTCATGAGTGGAAAAGGCGGCGATATAATTATTAATGTCGCAAAACAAGTGTTAGACAATGAATTTCCAGAATATAAGCATATTAATTTAACTACACCTGATGAGTACACACGTCGTGTAGGACAATCAATCGCGGCGGCCTCTTTACCTAATTTAGAATAAGAGGTATCGTTTTATGAAAAGTATTATTCCTAGACATTATCAAAGCAAGTTAAATGTATTAGAAACTCAACACGCAATTAAATTAATTAAAGATACTTTCGAAAGAAAACTAAGCGAAAAATTGAATTTGATTCGTGTTTCAGCCCCGCTTTTTGTTCACCCCAAAACGGGGCTAAATGATAATTTAACTGGTCGAGAAAAGGCGGTTAGTTTTATTGTTAAAGATATTAATGAAGAAATCGAAATAGTTCACTCTTTAGCAAAATGGAAACGAATGGCTTTACAAAAATATGGTTTATCACTTTATGAAGGATTATATACAGATATGAATGCCATTCGGGTTGAAGAATCATTAGATAATCTTCACTCAATTTATGTTGATCAATGGGATTGGGAAAAAATAATTACTCAAGAGGATCGAACCATTGATTATTTACAATCAATCGTACGATTAATTAATGATGCGATTGTAGAAACGTTAGAAATTGTTAAACAACGCTTTACAAAAATTACTATTGATTTACCGAAAGATGTGTTTTTTATTACTTCGGAAGAATTATATCAATTATATCCCCATTTAACTGCTAAAGAACGAGAAAATGCTATTTGTAAAGAGAAAAAAACAGTTTTTATAATGCAAATCGGTAAAAAACTATCTAACGACCTACCTCATGATTTGCGTGCGCCTGACTATGATGATTGGGAGTTAAATGGAGATTTATTAGTTTGGTATCCATTGCTAGATTGCGCTATTGAATTGTCGTCAATGGGTATCAGGGTTGATAAAGACTCGTTAATTAGGCAATTGACAGAAGTCAAATCATTAGATAAATTACATCTATCATATCACCAAGATGTTTTAAATGACCGCTTACCATTAACAATCGGTGGTGGTATTGGTCAATCTCGATTATGCATGGTAATGCTTGAAAAAGCCCATATCGGGGAAGTACAAGTTTCTATTTGGGATGAAGAAGAAGTCGAAAAATTAAGAAAATATAATATTTTCTTATTATAATAAAAAGCATCTCTATAGTGCGGTACACTATAAAGATGCTTTTTTAATGGATGATTTTATTTCATCATTTCAAGGTATAATTTTGTCAAAGCACGTTTTTCAATTCTTGAAACATAGGAACGCGAAATTTTTAACGATTTAGCAATCTCACGTTGTGTTTCTACAACCCCTGTATCCAGTCCATATCGTCGTGAAATAATATGATATTCTCGCTCAGTTAAAACTTTTAAAGCTTCTTGCAATTTCTTTTTATTTTCTTCGCTTAATAATTTATCAAGCATTGATGTTTGAGGGTCTTCAATTACATCGCTTAGTGTAATTTCATTGCCATCTTTATCCTGGCCAATTGTTGCATATAACCAGGATGTTTGGCGTTTTCGTTTGGTGCTTCGCAGATACATTAAAATTTCATTTTCTATACACCTTGCTGCATACGTCGAAAGTTTGGTGTTTGAATCAAAGTTAAAAGTATCAACTGCTTTAATTAAGCCAAAAGCTCCTACAGATAATAAATCATTTTTATCTTCTTTTGTATTTTCAAATTTTTTTACTATATGTGCTACTAAACGAAGATTATGCTCAATGAGTTTATTACGAGCATCTTCAGAGCCTTCTTGCCATAGTTTTAAATATTTTTCCTCTTCTTCACGACTTAAGACTTCTGGGAAACTTTGTGAAGAAATAGTTCCCAATAAAGGTAATATCAATAAAGATAATAAATTTAACATTTTTCTCTCCTTTTTGTTTAGACATTTAGCAAAATTTTTAGTATAATAAGATATAATGGAGGATTAGAAATGATCGTAATAAAGATGTTTGATTTACAAAGTTATATTCCAACTGATTGTTATAAGACTGTTTTTGAGATTGATTACAATAAACTATATGAGCAAGGAAAAAGATTATTACTATTTGATTTAGATAATACCTTAATTTCTTATCGTGAAGATAAACTTTCCAAAGAAACAATAGATTTATTTTTTAATCTCCAGCAAAGAGGGTTTGCCGTTGTATTAATTTCAAATAATACAACTAGCCGATTACAAACCGCTTTAGACGGATATCGTCTTGATTACTTTGCTAACGCTAGAAAACCTTTTAAAAAAGCCTTCCGTAAAGTTTTAAAATCATACCATAATATCACTAAAGACCAAATAGTTTTAATTGGTGATCAATTAATGACTGATTGTTTAGGTGCACGCAATTTTGGAATCGATGTTATCTTGGTAAAATCAATTGAAAAATCTAGTGAAAAATGGTATACAAGAATAAACCGATTTTTCGAAAGAAAAATAATAAAAAGATTATATAAATATGATCCAGTGACGTATCAAAAAATCGTTGCGATTGGTGGTTTAAATGAAAAATAAATGTGTTGGTTGTGGCTCTATTTTTCAATTTGAAAATCCAGATTTGCCAGGATATATTACTAAAGAAGTATATGAACAACGTGAAGTTCCACTATGTATGAGATGTTTTCGTACTAGACATTATAATGATGACAAACAAATAGCAACTTTTGATTTTGACTATCGTAAAATATTTACAAAAGAAAACGTAAAAAAAAGTTTATATGTTTTAGTTGTCGATTTGTTTGATTTAGATCATTCTCTAATTTTTCAAGAAGAACAATATTTACACAATGTTCCATTGTTAATTATTGCGAATAAATATGACTTGTTATCTCATATTATTTCTAAAGACAAACTATATAGTTATTTACAAAAGTATTTTTCTAAGTTAAATTATTCTTATATTGATATTTTGATTTATTCAATATATCATAAAGAAGATAGTTTAACTTTACAAGAAATATTATTACGCCAAGATTTACCAAAACAAATATATTTCATCGGGGCAACAAATGTTGGAAAAAGCAGTATTTTAAATCAATTATTTAAACTAAATAATAAAGATTTTTATGAAATTACTACTAGCAACTATATGCAAACCACTCTTGATGAAATTAGATTATCTTTTTATGAAAAGACAATTATCGATACTCCAGGAGTGGTCCGAGGAAATAGTTTTGTAAATTATTTAGATAAAAAAACTTTTGATAAGATTACTCCTAAGAAACCAATAAAGCCGCGAGTATATCAACTTAATCCTGGACAAACTTTATTTATTGACGATTTTGTACAATTAAATTTTATTAAAGGAAACAAAACATCTTTTATCTTATATATAGAAAATAATTTAAATATCCATCGGACTAAATTAGAGTATGCCCAAGCAAAATATGCTTCACTTAAGAAAAATGTGTTAAAATTACCTACTATTTTAGAACAAAAATTGTTAGGAAAGAAAATGAAATATTTAGTTAAAAATAATTTAGATCAAAAACAAGATGTGGTTTTTGCGGGATTGGGATTTGTAACTTTACATGGTGAAATTGAAGTTGAAGTTATTTGTTATGAAAATATAGATGTTTATACTAGGGAAGCGATGATATGATAGACGTAAAAAATATAATTTCCAAAGTTAAAAGTAAATTTACAAATGAAAATAGACTAATTCATACATTAAACGTAGCTAAAAAAACCCAAGAATTAATCATTCAACATGACTTAGAAGTAAATTTGCAAAAAGCATATGTTGCTGGATTGTTGCATGATTATGCAAAGGAAGAAATTTTCGAAAGATTTAGAGAGATTGTTCAAAAGTATAATTTAGATGAATCAATTTTGCAACAACCATTTAGCATATTACATGCCTTATTCGGACCTTATATTATTAAAGAGGAATTAGATTTTGAAGATGAAGAAATATTTCAAGCAATAACTTATCATCCAATTGGACATTCTAATATGAGTCTATTAGATGAAGTATTGTTCTTAGCAGATTTTATATCAGATGATAGAACTTATGATATTTGTATTGAAGTACGGGAAATCGCTAAGAAAAATTTTTCCAAAGCCGTTGCTAAAAAATTAGAATATTTAGTAACAAATATTCCAAATCCTCATCAAGAAACAATTAAAGCATATGAAAAATATAAACAATATTTATAAGGAGGAAGATTAACGTTAATGGAAGTTTTGAAGGAAATTGCGCAAACACTAGCTAATGTTAAACTAAAAGATATCAAAATATACGATACGCGTTCGATTACTCCATTATTTGACTATGTGATCAATGCTACAGCAACCTCACATCGTCAAATTCGAGCTGTAATTGAACATTTAAAAAAAGACAGTCAAGAAAAAAATTTTAAAATTAAAGGTGTCGAAGGTGAGCGAGGAGAAATTTGGTTGTTAGTCGACTTATACGATGTTTTAGTTAATATTTTCTTAAATGAAGAACGTGATCGTTATGCACTTGACAAATTGTGGGCCGATTTACCTCAATATGATTTCGACGAATTAGCAAAATAAATGTATAAAGATTAAGTAAATTAAATATACTATTAATGAGGTTTGATGGCTTTTATGGCTGCTGAGTGCATTCGTTTGGAATGGTAAATCTCGGTTAGATAAAGTCAAATTAAAACCTCAAACTGACTCCTTTGGAGTCAGTTTTTCTTTTTATGCTAAATTTGCATAAATTGACATATAATGTATGGGGTGAAGTGATGTTACTTGGTGATTTACAATCGAAAGATGTGGTAAATGTAGTTGATGGGTCGAAACTTGGAAAAATTACTGATATGGAAATTGAAGCAAGTTCAGGAAAAATAATTTCGATTATTGTGCAACCATATACCCGGATGATTAATTTCTTTTCAAGCGGGAATCAAGTGATAATTCCATGGAATCAAATAATAAAAATTGGCGGAGAAGTTGTAATTGTAAATTATAATACTTTTGTTAAATAATCACTATAAGTTTTAAAAATAAAGCAAATTATGGTATAATTGATAGTGTAATGGAGGTATGCTATGGAAGCAATATTTGGAGTCGATATTGGCGGAACAAATATCAAAATAGGCAAATTTGTTAAAGGAGAACTAGTAGAATATAGTTCAATAAAAACAAATAAAGAAGAAAATGGAAAATATATTATGTCAGAAATTTTTGAAGAAATTAACAAAATGTTAGGCGAAGATACAATAATCGGGCTTGGGATGGGAGTTCCCGGACCAGTAGTTAATGGAGTATTATTAAAAGCCCCTAATTTAGGATGGGAACCATTCGATGTCGTAGAACGAATTAGAGAAGAATATGGGGATATTTATATAAAGGTTACAAATGATGCCAATTTAGCAACAATCGGTGAACATAAATTAGGTGGCGGAATTGGATTTAAAAATTTTGTGTTTATTACAATTGGAACAGGAATAGGTGGTGGCGTAATTTTAGATAATGAATTACATGAAGGAGTTACTGGTGCTGCCGGAGAAATTGGTCATATTCGGGTAGATTTTCGAAATCGACGAAAATGTAACTGTGGTTTATATGATTGCGTAGAGCGTTATGCTAGTGCTACAGGTTTAGTTATTACTGCTCAAGAAAAAATTCCTGGACGAAATACATCCTTAACACTTGAAAATTTATCAAGTAAGACCATTTTTGATGAAGCCAAAAAAGGCGATGAGGTAGCCCTTGAAATCGTTGATGATATGGTTGAAAAACTAGCTACTGCTTTAAGTCAAATTGCCAGTACTATCAATCCAGAAGCATTTGTAATTGGTGGTGGAGTATCTAAAGCTGGTGATTTTTTAATTGATAAATTGGCCAAAAGATTTCAAAAATTAGCATTCTTTCCAGTACGAAATACTCAGTTTCGTTTAGCAACATTAGGAAATGATGCGGGGATGTATGGAGGATATTATATCATCAAAAAAGAAATAGAAAAGGACCGTGGTTATGAAAATTAAGCAATTAATATCTAATACTTTTGAAGCAAATTGTTATTTGATTTTACACCAAAATAAAGCAGTAATAATCGACCCGTGTGTTAGTGTTGATATTATTCAAAAAGAGTTGGAAAGTCATCAATTAGTTGGGATTTTTTTAACTCATGGTCATTTCGATCATATTCTTCATTTAGAAGAACTTGCCCAAAAATATTCAGTCAAAATTTTTCTTCATCAAAATGCAATAGAAAAACTTTCTGATTTTCGTAAAAACTATTCCCGCTTATTATCTACAAAAATTGAACTTATCTTTGATGAAGAAAGATTGCAAACAATTAATCATCTAGATAAAATATATATCTTTGATGATATGCCATTTACTGTTTTTTACACTCCAGGTCATACTAATTGCTCAGTATGTTATTTAATAGATAAATATTTGTTTACTGGAGATACATTATTTAAAGAAAATATCGGCCGTAGTGACCTATACAGTGGTGATTTTGCAACTTTACAAAAATCACTAAATTTTTTAAAAACTTTTCGTGATGACATTGTTGTTTATCCTGGGCATGGTATGCAAACAACAATTGGTGATGAAAAGAAAAATAATTATTACTTTCAGTAAAAATATATGCATTTTAAGTACAAGAACTTAAAATGCATTTTTTTGGATATATTTATAAGATAAATTATATTTAAAGTAGTTGACACCATAATATTTTTTGATAAGAAGAATACTGCATATCAATTTTAATAATAGGGGTAGTGTTTATGAAAAAATTTATTTGGATATATGCATTAACAGGAGTTTTGTTGATTGCATTGGTAGCATTTTTAGTTTTGACATTGGGTAAAAATGAAAATTATAATCCAGTTAATGATGATAATGTTCAAATTGTTAGAAAATATGAAATTTTAAAACGTGATATAAGTTATGGAATTAAAACAACTGCTAAATTTAAAGTGATTGATGAAAATAGTAAATAATGACTTATCAAGTGAAATCTCCTAATGTAAAAGTAGGAAGTTTAGTAGATACGACCAAATCATTATGCAAAGAAAGTGATATTTATTCAGATGTATATGGTAAGGTATATTCAATTGTTAAAGAAGAAGAGTATTATTTAGTAAATATATATAATTTTGAAAACTTAGAACTAATAACTTTGCTTAATAACAATAATTTTTTTATTAATGATAATACTAAAATTATTGCCAAAAAATAATCAAGAAATATCATTAAAATTACGCTATATCATGCCGCTTAGTAAAAATATTGAAATAAGTTTACTAATTGAAGACTTTTCTAAGTTAAATATGGGTATTGTAGAAGGGAATGAAGTTGAAATTCATTTAGTTGATTGGAAACTAGTGTTGTTGATCGTCAATTGGTAAGAGTGCTACGTGGAGATAAAATTTTTTATACTAGAATTAAAATTGGTAAAGTTGGATTAGAATATTTTGAGATTATAAATGATGATTTATATGAAGGTGATTATAGTGTTTTTGATTGGTAAAAGCTCAAGTTTTGAGCTTTTTTCTTTTTGAATCTGGAAAAAAGATGTATATTTTTATTAGGTAATCATATAATATTAGCACATATGTATTGACAGTGCCAAAAAAAAGTGTTATAATTAATTAGCATTTAGGATGTGCGAGTGCTAAGGGGTGGTGAATTTGTCAGTGAAGCCTGAATTGACTGAGCGCCAAAAAAAGATATTAAAAGCGATTGTAGAAGAGTATGTGGAAACAACTGAACCTGTAGGTTCAAAGACCCTTACTCAATTTGAACATTTAAATGTTTCTAGTGCCACAATTCGCAATGAAATGGCCTATTTGGAAGAATTAGGATTAATCTATAAACCTCACACTTCTAGTGGACGCGTTCCTACTGAGGAGGGATATCGCGTCTATGTTTGTCATTTGTTACAAGAATTAAAGCAATCTCCTCAAAAGTCTTTTCCGGTCATTGATGAAATCTTTCGTCGCAATGCTTTTAGCAAAGAACAAGCTATTAAAGAAGCAATGGCGCTAGTTACTAAATTAACAAATTATACAACTATTGTTTTAGGTGTCTCTTCATATAATACACGGATAAAACGATTGCAATTTGTTCCGATTGAAGGACGGCAAGGCGTAATATTACTAGTTACTGATAAGGGATATGTTGAAAGTCAAAAAATTACCGTCCCTCCAGCCATTCGCATTAGTGATGTAGAACGAGTAATTTCTATTTTAAATACTTTACTATATGACACATTGATTAGCGAAATCGATGATGTTTTACGTGAGAAGTTACAAAATATCGAAATATGTGACTTATTATCCTCTTACGAAAAATTAGTTGGATTAATGGTTCGGTCATTTGCTGAAATGGTTAAAGATAAATTTTTCTTAGCTGGTCAAACTAATATTTTAAATCAACCAGAGTTTCAGGATATTGAAAAAATAAAAGTTTTAGTTAAAGCTATTGAAAATCAAGAGATTTTACGAGCTGTTGATGTTAATAAACAAGGTATATCAGTTAAAATCGGCGATGACAATGAAGTTTTAGCTATGAAAGATTGCACAGTTATTAGTGTTCCATATGAGTATGGAGAAAATGAGCGCGGCGCAATTGCTGTAGTAGGACCGACACGAATGGAATATCAAAAAGTTATTCCATTACTTGAATATATTGCAAAGTTAATTAAGGCAATGGTATAAAGGAGGATTTTTAATAAATGAAAAAAGATGATATTCATAATCGCTATCGTGAAGAAGAGCAAGAAGAAATTCGAAACGAGAAGAAAGAAAGTGATAGTACAAATGATGATGCAAAGCAACATCAAACCATAGGCGAAGAAAAGGTAGAAACTAAATCTGAAAAACAAAATGAAACAAGAGAAGATTCAAATCAAGGAAAAAATGAAGAACCAATATTTACAATTGATTTAACTACTCCTGAAGAAAAAATGTTAGAAGAAATCAACAGTTTAAAAACTGAAATTGCCATATTAAACGATAAATATTTACGTGCGCTTGCAGATATGGAAAACTTTAAGAAACGGATGAATGAAGAAAGAATCCGTGATCGAATCTATGCTAATCAATCACTTCTTGAAAAATTTATTTCAGTAACAGATATTTTTGATAAAGCAGTTAATATAAAAACTGATGATCCTAAATTCGAAAACTTTTTAATAGGGTTTCGAATGATTAATGATAACATTAAGTCAATTTTAGAAAGTGAAGGCGTAAAGAAAATTGAGGCTATTGGGAAGCCATTTGATTATCGATATCATATGGCAGTTGATACAGCGTATGATGAATCAAAAGAAGAAAATATTGTATTAGAAGAATTTCAAGCTGGTTATTTGTATAAAGACCGGGTTTTACGACCTAGTCGAGTTAAAGTAAATAAAAAACCTGATAATCAAGAATCTAATGAAAATCTTAATAATCAAGGAGGTAATTAATAATGGGAAAAATAATTGGAATTGACTTAGGAACAACAAACTCATGTGTCGCTGTCATGGAAGGTGGCGAGCCAAAAGTAATACAGAATGCTGAAGGAGGAAGAGTAACTCCATCAGTTGTTGCTTTTAAAGATGGTGAAATAATCGTTGGTGAAATGGCAAAACGTCAAGCCATTACTAATTTAAATACTGTTCAATCAATTAAACGTTTGATGGGGACTCGTCAAACTATTGATATTAATGGTAAAAAATACACTCCAGAAGAAATTTCTGCAATGATCCTTCAAAACTTAAAAGCTACTGCGGAAGCATATTTAGGTGAAAAAGTAACTGAAGCAGTAATTACTGTTCCTGCATACTTTAACGATGCTCAACGTCAAGCAACTAAAGACGCTGGTCGCATTGCAGGTCTTGAAGTAAAACGAATTATTAATGAACCAACTGCAGCTGCATTAGCATATGGTATTGATAAAACTAATAAAGAACAAACAGTATTAGTATATGACTTAGGTGGCGGAACATTTGACGTATCTATTTTACAACTTGCTGATGGTACATTTGAAGTAATTTCCACTGCCGGAGATAACCGTCTTGGTGGTGATGATTTTGACCAAGAAATTATGAATTATCTAATTGAAGAATTCAAAAAACAAGAAGGTATCGATCTAAATAAAGATAAACTTGCATTACAAAGATTAAAAGATGCAGCTGAAAAAGCAAAAAAAGAATTAAGTGGTGTAACAAAAACAGATATTAATTTACCTTTCATTTCAATGGGACCAAATGGACCAGTTCACTTAAATATGTCTTTAACTCGTGCTAAATTTGATGAATTAACTCATCATTTAGTAGAAAGAACTTTAGGTCCAGTACGTCAAGCATTAAAAGATGCTAAATTAACACCAAAAGATATTGACCAAGTATTACTTGTCGGTGGTTCTACACGTATTATTGCTGTCCAAGAAGCAGTTCGTAAAGAATTAGGTAAAGAACCAAACAAAAGCGTAAACCCAGACGAAGTAGTTGCTATGGGTGCAGCAATTCAAGCTGGTGTACTAGCAGGCGAAGTTAAAGATATCTTATTACTAGATGTTACTCCACTATCACTTGGTATCGAAACACTTGGTGGTATTTTTACAAAATTAATTGAACGCAACACAACTATTCCAACATCTAAATCTCAAATCTTTACAACTGCTGCAGATAATCAAACAGCAGTAGATATTCATGTTCTTCAAGGTGAACGTACGATGGCTGCTGACAATAAAACTCTAGGTAGATTCCAATTAACTGATATTCCACCAGCACCACGCGGCGTTCCACAAATCGAAGTAACTTTTGACATTGACGTTAATGGTATTGTTCATGTTAGTGCAAGAGACCTTGCCACAAATAAATCTCAAAAAATAACTATTCAAAGTGGGTCAGGTTTAACAGAAGAAGAAATTCAACGAATGGTTAAAGATGCTGAGCAATATGCTGCACAAGATAAAGAACGTAAAGAACAAGCTGAATTACTTAACGAAAGTGAACATTTAATCTTCTCAGTTCGTAAAGCTATTAATGATTTAGGTAACCAAGTTACTGATAAAGAAAAATCTGATATTGAAGATATTATTGCTAAATTAGATAAAGCTATTAAAGATAAAGATTATGACGAAGTTCGCAAACAAAAAGAAGCTTTATCTAAAGCAAGCGAACAAATCATTGTTAAAGCATATCAACATACTCAAGCAACTAATCAACAAACAAACAATACAAATTCAAAAGATGAAAATTCAAAAGATAACGATTCTAATGTTGTTGATGCAGAGTATGAGGACATTAACTAGGAAATATGAAAGAGGAATATTATGGCCAAAAGGGATTATTATGAAGTGTTAGGGGTCTCGCGGAATGCTACTGCGGATGAAATAAAAAAGGCTTATCGACAATTAGCAAAGAAATATCATCCCGATGTAAGCAAGGAACCTAATGCGGAAGAAAAGTTTAAGGAAATTCAAGAAGCATACGAGGTACTAAGCGACGAACAAAAGCGTGCTCAATATGATCAATTTGGCCATGAAGGTCCATCAATGGGCGGTTTTGGTTTTAATGGCTTTGGTGACTTTGGGGATTTCGGACCATTTAGTGCCTTTGATGATATTCTTAACTCTTTCTTTGGAGGATCTACATCCCGTG
>LFRX01000046.1:4392-28220 GCA_001512985.1 Acholeplasmatales bacterium DTU056 | reverse complement strand
TATGTTCACGTTGTCGTGGTCGAGGAAAAATTATTACTGAACAACATACATTCTTAGGCCGTATTCAAACTGAAACACGTTGTCCTGATTGCGGTGGCGAAGGCAAAATAATTCGCAATAAATGTAAAGTATGTCATGGTGAAGGTCGCATCCGTAAACAAAGTCGTATTAAAGTTCGTATTCCTTCCGGTATTGAAGATGGCCAAACATTAAGATTATCTGCTCAAGGCGATGCTGGAATAAACAACGGTCCTAATGGCGATTTATATGTGCATGTTAATGTTAAAAAACATGAAATATTTGAGCGCAAAGGTTTAGATATTTTCTTAACAATTCCAATTTCTTTCTCCCAGGCTGCCCTTGGTGATACAATTGAAATTCCAACTTTATACGGGAATGTTTCTTTAAAAATTCCTCCTGGAACACAAGCTAAAACTCATTTTAAATTATCTGGGAAAGGAATTACGAATGCTCGTACTGGGCAAACCGGCTCTCAATATGTTATAGCGGATGTAATTACCCCAACCAAATTAACCAATGAGCAAAAAGAATTATTTAAAAAATTACGTCAAACAACTGAAATTAATCCATCATTAATTGAACGTATTAAAAAATTCTTTAAAAAATAATGGTAAAAGCTCTTTAGTTATTATTTTGTTATTCTAAAGAGCTTTTTTTATGTTTACTTTGTTTTTTTATCTTATGAATAGTTTTATAACATAAAATATGTTATAATAACTATTTGGATAGGTGATAATATGCAACGTTATTTTGTGTTAAATAACCAAATAAGAGGAAATCATATTTATATCTTTGGTGATGATTATCATCACATCAAAAATGTGATGCGAATGAGTATACACGACAAAGCATTATTTTGCAATCAAGAAGGAATAGTATATTTAGGCTCTTTAGAGAGTATTACAAAAAATGAAGTTGTTTTTACTATTCTTGAACAACTTGATGATAATCGCGAATTATCAATTGAAGTAGTTATTGCTCATGGATTAGTTAAACGTCCAAAACAAGAAGAAGTTATTCGCCGTTTAGTTGAACTAGGGGCAAGTAAATATATTCCAGTATTAATGGAACGCTCAATTGTAAAAATTGAAAAGAGTAGCGATCCAAAGAAAGAACGTCTTGAAAGAATTGTAAAAGAAGCAAGTGAACAATGTCATCGTAATCGTTTATTAGAAATTACTGATATTTATTCATTTGAACAATTATTAAAATTACGTGAACAATTTGATTTAGCATTATATGCTTATGAAGAAAAAAGAAACTTAAAATCATTTAAAGATATTTTAAGAAGTTTTACTGGAAAAAATATTTTAGTCTTAGTAGGTCCTGAAGGTGGGATCTCAGATCGTGAAGTTAAATTACTAGAAGACCACAATTTTTTACCAATTGGATTGGGTCCACGGATTTTACGAACTGAGACAGCACCATTGTATATTATGAGTGCTATAAGTTATGAGTTAGAATTAGGTGAAAATAATGAAAGTTAGTTATTATTCTTTAGGATGTAAAGTTAATTTATATGAATCAGAAGCCATTGTTAACGAATTTATTGAAAATGGCTTTGAATTAACAAATTTTGATGATATATGTGATATATATATTATAAATACATGTACAGTAACAAAAACAAGTGATGCGAAAAGTAGAAAAATTATTCGTCAAGCCATTAAGAAAAACCCTAATGCAGTAATATGTGTTATGGGTTGTTATTCTCAATTGCATCCTGATGAAGTAAAGCAAATTGAAGGTGTCGATGTTATAGTTGGTACATCAAATCGAATTATGCTTTATCCATTAGCCATGTCTGCATTAGAAAAGAAAAATCCCCAAGTATTAATTCAAGATGCATTAAAAACTAAAAATTATGAAGAGTTAAAAATAAAACGATTTAATAATAAAACTCGCGGCTTTATAAAAATAGAAGATGGATGTAATAACTTTTGTACATATTGTGCAATTCCTTATGCAAGAGGGCCTGTTCGTAGTAGAAATCACCAAGATGTTATAGATGAAATCAAATTATTGACAGAACAAGGAACAAAAGAAATAGTTTTAACTGGAATTAATACTGCTGCTTATGGTTCTGACCTAAAAGATTATACTTTTGCAAAATTATTAGAAGATATCGTTAAAAATGTCCCAAATTTAGGGCGTATTCGCATTTCCTCTATTGAGGCAACAGAAATAACGGATGAATTATTATCGATTATAGCGGAAAATAGAGAAAAATTTTGCAATCATTTCCATATTCCATTGCAAAGTGGCTCCGATAAAATCCTACAAAAAATGGCACGGAAGTATAATCTCGATTATTATCGAAAAAAAATTCAAAGAATACGCCAATTATTCCCTGGAGTTAATATTACTACTGATGTTATGGTTGGTTTTAGTGGAGAAACTAATGAAGACTTTAATGATATTAAGAATTTTATTAATGAAATAAAATTTGGAGAAATGCATGTATTCCCTTATTCAAAACGTCCAGGAACGAAAGCCTATACATACCCTGATGAAGTTGATGAAATTACCAAAAAAGTTCGTGTAAATGAATTATTACTTGTTAATGAACAAAATGCTTTAGCTTATCGTCAAAACTTCGTTGGGACTGTCCAAGAAGTAATTATTGAAAAAATTGAAAATGGAAAAGCATTTGGACATACAAGTAATTATATGGATATAGAATTTGATGCATTAGATAGTAAAGTAAATGATTTAGTTCAAGTAGAAATAATTGAAGCAGGATATCCTATTTCAATAGGAAAATTGGGTAGGTGATTGAAATGTATTTTAAGGATTTTGCTTTTAAACCTTATATTCAAAAAGCTTTACAAGAGATTGGATTTATTAAATTAACTGAGATTCAAAAAGAAATAATTCCTCAAGCGTTAGAAGGAAAATCAGTTATTGGTAAAAGTCTTACTGGGACTGGTAAGACGCATGCATTTTTGCTACCAATTTTACAAAACTTAGAAGAAGATAAACGATTTTGTCAAAGCATTTTTTTAAGTCCAACTAGAGAACTAGCTTTTCAATTATATGAAGAAACATTAAAAATTACTAAGCATAGTGATATACATATCGATGTTCGTCTTTATACCGGCGGGACTGATCGCGAAGACGACATTAAACGTCTTTTATCATCTCAGCCACAAATAGTAATTGGAACACTTGGACGTATAAAAGATTTATGTGTAGACGAAAATGTTTTAAAGTTACATACTGCAAAGACAATTGTTATTGATGAAGCTGATATGTTTTTTGCGGAAAGTGAACTAATAGAAATTGATCAAGTTTTTAGTGTGTTATCAAATGAAATTCAAATTATGGTCTTTTCCGCAACCATCTCTCAAAACTTAATAGTTTTCTTAAATAAGTATTTGCAAAAAATTGATGTTATTGATGTGACTAATAGAAAACTAACTAAAGATACAATAACTCATATTTTTATTCCAACTAAAAATAAAGATAAAAATGAGTTATTAAATAGATTATTAAAATCTTTTAATCCCTTTTTAGCCTTAATCTTTGCCAATACTAAAGCTAAAGTTGATGAAATAAGTTTATATTTAGCATCTCAAGGATATGAAGTAGCTAAATTAAGTGGTGATTTGCCACCACGACAACGTAAGCAAATCCTTAAACGAATTAAAAATTTCCAATATCAATATGTGGTTGCTACAGACCTAGCAGCGCGTGGAATTGATATTCCAGGTACTAGTCATGTTATTAATTATGAATTACCTGAAGACATTGAATTTTATATCCACCGTACTGGACGAGTAGCACGCTTTGAAGACATTGGACATGCAATTAGTTTTTATGACTATGAAGATGATCATTATTTAGAAAAATTAGAATCAAAAGGTATTAATTCTATATATATGAATTTAGTTGATAATCAACTTGTTCCAACAACTGAACGTAATTCGCAAGCTCAACGAAAACGACCTACAAGTACAGTGGAAGAAGAACTTCATCGCAAAATTCCATTACCAAAGAAAGTCAAACCAGGATATCGAAAAAAACGAAAAGAGTTAATTGAAAAGCAATTACGTAAGTTTAAAAGAGCTAGAATTGAAGAAATATACCGTCGGAAAGGGAGAAATAAATGAAAATAGGTTCACATGTTGGAAATGCTGGAACTGATATGTTAAAAGGCTCCGTTTTAGAAGCTGTTTCATATGATGCTAACTGTTTTATGGTATATCTTGGAGCCCCACAAAACACCTATCGCAAACCATTATCGCAATTGAAAATTCCTGAAATGCGGGATTTATTAGATAAATATAATATTAACATTAATGATGTTGTTGTTCATGCGCCGTATATCGTCAATCTAGCCCAAGGGGACTTAGAAAAAAGAAATTTTGCGATTGATTTTATTACTAAAGAAGTAAAATATTGTTATGAAGCAGGATTTAAAACAATTGTTTTACATCCTGGCGCTCATGTAGGACAAGGCATAGATACAGGAATAACCAATATTGTTAGTGGATTAATTGAAATTTTAGAAAGAACTAGTCATACTGATGTAAATATTGCAATTGAAACAATGGCTGGAAAAGGTAGTGAAGTAGGTTCAAATTTTTCTGAATTACAAGAAATAATTAAAACTGTAAATTCTCCAAGAATAAAGGTTTGCTTTGATACTTGTCATACATTTGATTCAGGCTATGATTTAGTAAATAATTATGACGGAGTCTTTCAAGAATTTGATAAAATTATTGGTTTTGAACGACTAGCAGTAATTCACGTTAATGACTCTAAGAATGTTCTTGGTTCTAAAAAGGATCGTCATGCAAATATTGGATTTGGAAATATTGGATTTGAAACATTACATAGAGTTATTACAGACAAACGTTTTGTTCATATTCCAAAAATTTTAGAAACACCATACGTTTTAAATCCACACACTAATGAATCATTACCGCCATATAAATACGAAATTGCGATGATTAAATCAGGACAATTTAATCCGAATTTAATTGAAGACATTATTAATCATAAGTAAATAATAAAAAGCCAAGTTTTAAACAAACTTGGCTTTTTATATGAGAATGAAGGATGTATAATTTATGTTTATTTGTTATTAATTTAGCTTAATTATTAATCATTTTTAATATTTCATCTTTTAATACAGATACAATTTCATATTCTTCAACGCGGCGGATGACTTCGCCTTTTTTAAATAATAATGCACCATTTCTTCCACCCGCAATTCCAATATCAGCTTCACGTGCTTCACCGGGACCATTAACTGCGCAGCCCATAATTGCTACTTTGATGTTAGCATTAATTGAAGCCAAGAATTCTTCAATTTCGTTTACTATTTCTAACATATTATACTGTACCCTTCCACAAGTCGGACAAGCAATTAATTGTGGTTTTTGGTATAAACCAAAGTTTGCTAAAATTTCTTTGGCTACTTTAATTTCTTCGATTGGATCAGCGCTTAAAGAAACGCGAATAGTATCACCTATTCCTTGTGATAGAAGAATCCCTAAGCCAATGGCTGATTTAATAGTACCAGAAAAGGCTGATCCAGCTTCGGTAATTCCTAAGTGAAGCGGATAATCAAACATTTGACTAGCTAGTTGATAGGCTTCGCAAGTTAGATTTATTGAACTTGCTTTAAGAGAAATTACGATATCTGTAAATCCTAAATCTTCAAGAATTTTAACATGTCTTTGGGCACTTTCAACCATTGCTTCAGCGGTTGGATGGCCATACTTTTCAAGTAAGTCTTTTTCTAAAGAACCAGAGTTAATTCCAATTCGAATTGGAATATTTCGTTCTTTACATTTATTTACTACGGCCATGATTCGCTCAATAGAGCCGATATTACCAGGGTTAATACGTAATTTATCAACTCCACTGTCGATAGCTGCTAGTGCCATTCGATAGTCAAAATGTATATCCGCAACAATCGGAATCTTAATTTGTTTTTTTATTTCTGAAATTGCTTTGGCATCTTCAAAGTCTAATACCGATACACGAATTAATTGACAACCGGCTTGTGTTAATTTATTAATTTGAGCTACAGTTGCATCAACATCTTTAGTCTTCGTGTTGGTCATACTTTGAATAATAATGGGATTATTTCCGCCAATTAATAGATTGCCAACTTTAACAACCTTAGTTTGTTTTCGCACCATCTTGACCATTTTCCTTTATAATTGAAACCTGACTAGCTACTTTTTTTCGTTTTACCCGTTTACGTTGTGGAGAGCGGATACGATTTTCGCGAAGAATATTATAAATAGTACTACGTGATAATTCGATACCTCGTTCTTGCATAATGCGAGCGAACTCGCTAAAGTTAACTCCACGATACTCACGACGATATGTTTTAGCTAAATATTCGCGAATTTCTTGGTCATATGTATTAACAGGTTTATGAAATCTATTTTTATGGACAATGCCAATATCCCCTTCTAATAACACTTGACGTTTTAGATTGCGAACTTGACGTGTACTAATGTTTAATAGTTTTGCAGCTTTAGGTCCATTAATCTCTCCCGCAATCAATCGCTTAATTATTCGTAAACGACGTTTTTCCTTGCGAGTTAGTTTAATTTTAGGTGCGTTATTAACTTGTTCTTGTTGATTAACTTGAGTTTGTTGTTGATTATTATCCACGTTAATACCTCCTAATAATTTAGGTCAGGAAAAATTCCTTAAATATCATACCATAATAACACACAAAATTCAATATAAATAAATCTTATTAATCTAACACCTTTGAATTTTGAACAATTTCCCTTGCAAAATTAACGAATTTATAGTATACTAAATTGTATGAATATGTAACAAGGAGGAGTAACTAAGAATGCGTGAATCAATCATTCTACGATGCACTGTATGCAATGAAGAAAATTATTTGACTGAAAAAAATAAAAAGAAAACAACCGAGAGATTAGAGCTTAATAAATTCTGTCCTCGTTGTCGTAAACAAACATTACATCGTGAAAAAACAAAACGTTAAAGAAGGCATTGATTTATTCAGTGCTTTTTTTATTTTCCTGAAATAACTTCCACTTTCGACAGTTCTTTATTGTTTAATATTATACAAGCGTAATATTAAAAAAATTAAGGAGATACGGCCATGTCGAAGGAGAAGAAAAGAAGTAACGATGAATCTAAAACTGAACAAACAACATTTTATCATGAAATTATAGGAGTAATTTCAATTGTTTTATCAATTATTATTTTAGGTAAACTTGGCAAATTAGGTGAATGGTTTACTATTTTTACAAAAGTTTTATTTGGGGATTGTTATTGGTTTTTAGTAATTTTTATTTTTATTTATGGAACATATAATTTAATAATGCATAAATCATTTGATTTTAAACATCAACGCTTTATTGGTTATATCTTTATTGCTTTAGGAATTTTGGTGTTTGCTCATTTTCGTTTACATTCAATTGTCCAAAAACGTGGCGGTAATTTTTTTAAAACCACATGGACAATCTATATCAATTATATTTCAAATCCAAGTGATATTTATTTAGGTGGCGGAATAGTTGGGTCATTAATATTTTATATTTTTTATTACTTATTTGGTGTTATTGGAGTTGTCTTAATTGCTAGTATTCTTTTAGTGATGGGAATGAGTCTATTAATTAACAAAACATTAGTCGAAATTACTGAAAGTGTAACAAAAAGATTAAAATTTCTTGGGAAATATACAAGAAACTTTAATAAATTCTTTAAATATGAAATGGGAATTAAAAAAGAAAAGGTCTTAGAAAAACATTCGATTTTTGGCAAAAATATTAAATTACCATTAAAAGTTCTAGAAGAATATCAAAATTTAATGAATTTAGGATTTCAAGAAAAAGTTTCATATGATATTAAATCGTTAATAACTTCTGTATTTAATAATTTAAATATTGAATATAAAGAATTAAAAATGGATATCTCGTATAGTTTTACACGATATGAATATTTATTTTTTACTAAAATAGATCATTTAGTAGTTAGAGAACGTCTAAAAAATGTTTTAGACGAAAAAATCATTTATCACTTAGTTAATTATAATACAGTTGTAATTGAAATTAACAATCGTCATTTTCAAATACTTGCAATTCGTAATCTATTAATGATGCAAGAAAGTTTGTATAATAATTATATTATACCAATTGGAATCAATTCAGAGAAAAGGATTGTAGAAGTGGATATTAATAAGAGTGGACATTTGTTACTTGTGGGTAGTAGTAATAGTGGAGTTACAAATTTTGTTAGAAGTTTTGTAGTAGCATTATTTGTTAAACAAAATTTATCTAATTACGAAATTAAAATTATTGATAATAGCGAAGACTTTAAAGCATTTAATGATATAATCGAAATCTTATCAGGCGATCTAAACCAAATATTTACAACAATTATCGATGAATTAGAAGAACGAATAAATATTTTAAGCAAAAATAGTGTCAATACAATTGAAGAATATAATCGCAAGATTGAAGTTAATAATTTAGATTTAGAAATGCTAATGAAGAAGTTTTATATTATCAACAAATATACCGATGAAGAAAGTAATTATAATCATTTTGAAAATAAGCTTATGTATATTGCTCAATTAGGAGTAAAATGCGGCATAAATATAGTTTATATTGTGAGAGAAGAACGTTATATCACTACGATTATTAATAGTATTTTCCAAGATAAATTAGTATTTAGAACTGATACCGATTCGTTTTCACAAAACGTATTAAACAATAATTATGCTACTTTTCTTACTGGTCGTGGTGATTGTTATTATTTAAATAAAGCTGAAAGCATTCGGATTCAAACTGCATTAACAAATAACATAGATTTTAATAATGTAATTAAATACCTACTAAAATAAAACAGACTTTTTAGAAAATCTAAAAAGTCTGTTTCTTTTTAGCCTCTTCAATTGCTTGATAACGAGCCATTAAAGCTTTTTCAAATTGGCTTGATTCTTTTGGTTTATAGTATTTTGCATCTTTTAAGTCATCTGGAAGATATTGTTGATATACCCAAGCCCCGGGATAGTCATGAGGATATTTATATGCTTGTTGGCGTGGGTCAAAAGAATAAGTATTTTTAAGATGTAATGGAATTCGCCCCCCTTTTCCTTCATTAACATCTTTTAGGGCTTTATCTATCGCTAAATAAGCACTATTTGATTTTGGTGATAATGCCATCTCAACAACCAACGTACCTAAAGGAATACGTGCTTCAGGAAGGCCTAATTTTAGCGCAATTTCACCAGCGGCTAATGCGCGGGGACCGATTTGAGGATTGGCAAGACCAATGTCTTCATAGGCTATTACCCATAGTCTCCGAATTAATGGTAGTAAATCTTCTGTACTTAATAATATGGCTAAATAATGAAGACTAGCATCAACATCGCTACCACGAATTGATTTTTGTAATGCACTTAAAATGTCATAATATAAATCGCTATCTTTATCATAACTAATAGTTGGAGACTGGATTATTGTTTTAGCATCTTCAAGATTAATTTCTTTTGTTGGTGAAGTAATTATTAAGGCTTCAAACATATTTAATGCTTGGCGAACGTCTTGGTTAGCCATTTGAGCTAAAAAATTAAATACTTCATTAGAAATTATATATTCAGAATAATAATTTTGATGGGCTTTATGTAAAACTTTCTTAATTGCATCAATATTAATATCATAAAGTTTATAAATTAATGTTCGTGATCGAATAGCTGGGTTTACGGAATGGTAAGGATTCACTGTTGTTAATCCTATAATTTTTACTCTTCCCTCTTCTACAAACGGCAATAAATAATCTTGAATATCTTTTTTCATACGATGAATTTCATCGACAATGATAATAATTTCATAATAATTACTATGTTCAATAATATCTTTTAATTGCTGTTTAGAATCAGTAGAAGCATTAAATTTAAAATGCGCAATATTTAATTCATTTACGATACAATTAGCTAAAGTGGTTTTGCCGATACCAGGATTACCATATAGAATTAGGGAAGGAATTTTTTTATTTTTTACCATTTGACGAATTGGTCCATTTGGCCCAACTAAATGATCTTGTCCTACCATATCATCGATTGTTTGGGGACGCATACGATATGCTAGTGGTTCCATTTTTTTTACCTCACTTTAAATAAATATCTATCTATATCATATCATAATTTGATATTTTTTTAAATATTCTAAAAAAAAGAAAAACCATCATTGATGGTTTTAGACAAATTGCTTAATATTAACGCCAATTACGCCACCTAGACTAGCACTTGTTATATATGAAATCGTTTTGATAATCGATTTAAAGCCAAATGGGACCTTAACAAAAAAGTTACATATTAATACTAAAAGAAGAATAATTGATGAAGAAATTAACCCTTCTAATAAACCGTTTTTTTGAGCAAGATTTCCTGCTAGTAATCCTAAAACAAAGAATGAAATTACTCCAATAATAAAGGTTATATTATTGAAACTTTTTGTAGAAGTGTCGATTTTTCGATAATAAACTAATAAAGAATAACCAATTACCAAAATGGATAAAATAAGTAAAAATATCAAATATATTTTTAATTTTTTTTGGATTTTTGTTTTCAAAATTATCACCACTAAAATATATGATAATCATAATTTTAATAGAACAAGGAAAAGGGATTGATAGGATGTTACTTAAATTACTATATCGTACTATTATCATTTATATTTTAGATTTTGCTTTATTAAAGTTTATGGGAAAACGAGAGATTGGACAATTAAGTTTATTTGATTTGGTTGTAATTTTGATTATTGCGGATATATCGGTAATGGGGATTGAAACGGAAGATAGTCCGTTTTATATGTACTTATTACCAATTACTGGTGTAGCAATTTTACAAAAATTTATTGCCTATTTATTAATTAAAATTCCAAAGATGCGTAACTTTTTTGATGGTAAGCATTCGGTAATTATTAATGATGGTAAATTAAACCAAAAAGAAATGAAAAAACAAAACTATAATATTAATGATTTAGTTTTACAATTACGTATCAATAATGTTAGATCTATTTCGGAAGTTCGATATGCATTACTTGAAACAAATGGTGATTTAAGTATCTTTACTTATCAAGACTTTCAAGATAATTCAAATAATCAAGGATCTAGTGGTGGCAATACTAAAGGTGCTCCAGTCGATATTGGTGGTAGTCCAACACCTAAAAACGCTAAAACTAATCAACAAGGAGAACAAATTTATCCATTTCCGCTGATCTTATCCGGTGTAATTAATTATGACAATTTAGACACTTTGCAACTAACTGAAAAATGGTTATTAAAAGAATTAAAAAAATTAGGCTATGATGATTATCGCAAAATTTTATATGCTAATTATGAATATGGTAGTTTATTTGTGATCGAGATGGAAGATTTTTAACAGTATAAAACTGCCAACAAATATTAACAATGCAATTATACTTACTAGTAAGTAATGTAGTTTAACAACATTTCGTAAAAATAACACTATAAAAAATGATAAAACTGCTAATAATAGTACATTTACTTTTTCCGAAAATGTAAATTTAAAATAGACGATATTTTTAATTCGAAAATATATAACTAAAGTATATAAAATTAATGTAATACTAGTCGCAATGATTAAGCTATAGTAGTTAATTTGTGGGATAAATACTAAACTAAAAATTAGAATTAATTTTAAAATATTAAAACATGTTGACCAAATAAATGTTTCTTTAGAATAACCTAAGGTATTCATAATGGAAACAAGTGGTGAAATTACGTAAGAGGCTAAAAATAAAATTGCAAATTGCTTAACATATTGGACTCCCAGGTCAGTTTTATATACTAAATACATATATTCTTTAGCATAAAACAATAGCAATACAGTAAAAATTATTCCTGGTAAAATTGAAGCCAGTAAAGTCTTTTTAATATAAAATCGAATTTTAGTATAGTTTTGTAAAGCAAGTGATTCGGAAATATGCGGAATGATGCTAATGGCGATGGATGCGGAAACGAAACTAAGCATAGTCAGTAACCCTTCCGCATACGCACTATACTCACTATATAATAAGCGAATTTGGCCAGCAGAAAACCCAATTAAAGTTAACGCGCTAGTATATAAAATCGGTTCAAAAAAATAAGATAAATTACCAACTAATTTAGATGCGGTTTGTGGAAGAGCAATTTTTAGAATTTCATTTTGCGGATTTTGAGAAATGAGTGGTTTAAATTTTGGACGTTTAATTTTAAAGTAAGAAATGCAAGCAAAAACAAAAGATCCTAATTCGCCAACCGTCATCGCAATAATCGTCATCGTCACCGCAAATACCATTCCATAATCAATAAAAATATATAAAAATACTACTGATGCAATCATTCGTACAATTTGTTCTACTAAAGACGCATAAGCAGTCAGATTTACTTTTTTGATCCCATTAAAATATCCGCGTAAACAATTATTATATGCCACAAGAGGGAAAAATAGACTAGAAGCTAAAATAGGATAAAATGTATTTGGTTGACGTAACCATTGATTGCTTAGAGGTTTAATAATTATTAATAAGACGATAATACTAATAATCGATGCGATAGTTCCTAAAAAAAAGGCTTGAAATAAAATTTGCTTATTAGTATATTTATTTGATACTGTATTCATTGCTACAATTTTACTTACTGCTGTGTTTAGTGAAAATCCACACAGTGAAATAAATAAAATAATTGTTGGTAAAGATAATATATATAATGAAATACCTTCATGACCTAATAGTCGTGTTAATAAAATTCGATTTAATAATCCTAGAACTTTTATAATTAAACTACTAATTATTAAAATAAAGGTATTTTTTATGAATAAATTTCTACTCATATTCTTCCTCCTTGTATACTAATAATTATGTTTAAAATAATAGTTTAGACTAGTAAACTAAATAATTTCTAAATAAAAATTGGTGGTTATCAAAAGCCACCAATTTTTATTGTAAAATTAAAAGTTATAATATTATGTGTCATATAAATAAAAAGTTAAAAAATTTTGATTATTATAACATCAAGTACTATTATTTTTTGTAAAATTTTGATATAATATTATATATTATTATTGAAGGATATCCAAAGGAGGAACATCATGGTTTTAAAAAAATACATTGCGTCTGTCCCAAATTTTCCAACAGAAGGAATATTATTTCGTGATATTACCCCATTAATGGCTGATGGTGAAGCTTTTAAATATGCTTGTGGGGAATTAATAAAATTCGCCAAAGAAGTTGGTGCGGATGTTATTGCTGGTCCTGAATCTCGAGGTTTTATTTTTGGCTGTCCAATTGCTTATGAACTTGGAATTGGATTTGTTCCAATAAGAAAACCAGGAAAACTACCTCGTGAAACAATAGAAGTAGAATATGAATTAGAATATGGTAGAAATAAACTTGCCATCCATAAAGATGCTATTAAAAAAGGTCAAAAAGTTGTAATTGTTGATGACTTACTTGCCACTGGTGGAACAATTAAAGCAAGTATAAATTTAATAGAAAAACTAGGTGGCGAAGTAGTCGGGCTTGCCTTTTTAATCGAATTAACTGATCTTGAAGGTCGCAAACGAATCGGCGATAAATACAAATTTAAAACTTTAATCCAATATTAAAGAAGTTAATACTCTAGCATCTAACAATTCTAGAATAAAGAGGAGGTGATAGTAATGGAACAAGCTAAAACTATTCAAGATATTATCGAACGTGTCCGTCAATATATTAGAAATGAAAAAAGTATTCAATTAATTTTAGATGCCTATGAAGTTGCCAAACAACAACATGAAGGACAATTTCGTAAATCTAACGATCCATATATTCAACATCCAATCGAAGTTGCATATATGTTAGCTGAATTACATACAAGTCCCGTTACTATCGCTTCCGGTTTGTTACATGATGTTTTAGAAGATACTAATATGACTAAAGAAGAACTAGCAACCCGATTTAATGAAGACGTTGCTAATATTGTTGATGGAGTTACTAAAATTGGACAATTAAAATACATGACCAAAGAAAAAGCTTTAGCTCGTTCTCATCAAAAAATATTACTTGCAATGGCTAAAGATATTCGGGTTGTTTTAGTAAAATTAGTCGATCGCGTTCATAACATGCGGACTCTTGAGCACTTACCACCTGATAAACAACGAAAAATTGCTCAAGAGACTCTTGATTTATATGCTCCTCTTGCGCATCGCTTAGGTATGTATCGTTTAAAAGCCGAACTAGAAGATTTGAGTTTCAAATATTTAGAACCAGAAATTTATGAAGATTTAAAATATAAAATTACTCAACAAAAAGCAAGTCATGAAGAAGATATTAGACGGATGATTGAAAAAATTTCGGATATTCTAGATAAAAATAATGTACCGAATTATAACATCAAAGGACGTATTAAAAACATTTATAGTGTTTACAAAAAAATGCAACAAAAAAACATTGACTTTAATGAAATATATGACTTGATGGCGTTGCGTGTTTTAGTCAATTCAGTTGAAGAATGTTATCGGGTTTTAGGTCTTGTTCATAGCCAATTTACCCCATTACCAAAACGTTTTAAAGATTATATTGCTATGCCAAAACCAAATCTATATCAATCACTTCATACAACAATTGTTGGGCTATATGGTAAAGTGTTTGAAATTCAAATTCGAACATATGAAATGGATGAGGTTGCGGAGTTTGGGATTGCAGCACACTGGGCATATAAGGAAGAAAATAAAAACTATACACCTGAAAAAGAACAATTAGAGATTGCTGCTAAATTAAAATGGTATAAAGATTTATTGACGTATGCAGAAATTAGTGAGTCAGAAGATAATGACCCACTAGAAAATATAAAAGAAGACATTTTTAGTGCAAATGTCTATGTCTTTACTCCAAATGGAGATGTTTTAGATTTTCCAGCTGGAGCGACTCCTTTAGATTTTGCATATCGTATTCATACTGAAGTAGGGAACAAGACCGTTGGTGCCATAGTCAATAATCGTATTGTTCCACTAACATATCAGTTAAAAACTGGAGATGTTGTGGAAATTAAGACAAGCAAAAATGCTACTGGTCCAAATGAATCATGGCTAAAAATTGTTCGAACAACACATGCGCGACATAAAATTAAAACTATCTTAAACCGCCGGCGCCGTGATATGTTAGTGTCTAAAGGAAAAGAAGATTTTGAACGACAATTAAAAATTGAAAATGTTGTACTAGAAGAATTTGACGATAAAATTGTTAGTGAAAAATTTGGTAAATCCGGGATCAACACAATTGAAGATTTATACTTTGAAATTGGAAAAAACACCTTTTCCGCAAAAGCAGCTATTAATCGCTTAACAGGTAGAAATGATAAATTTGATGAAGAAACATTACTAAAACATTATAGTGAAGAAAATATTAAAAAACCTGAACGACGAAGTCATAATGAATATGGTATTATAGTAGAAGGACTTGATAAAACTAACATAAAATTAGCAAGTTGCTGTCATCCCGTTATGGGAGATAATATCATAGGATATGTCTCAAAAGGTTATGGTATCGTTGTTCACCGTTTAGAATGTTTAAATGTCAAACGAAATGTCAATAATGAACGCTTTATCGAGGTTATTTGGGATCGCGATTTTAATAAAAAAGTCTATGAATCATTATTTAGAATAATTTCGTTTGATAGAAAGAATATTGTTGCGGAAATTATTAATGTTATTAACTCAACCAGTGCTACAATTCTTTCTATCTCTTCTGGTCAAAATCGAGATGGAGAGTTAGTAACAAAAGTAAAAGTAACAGTTTCAAATGTAGAAGAGTTAAATAATGTGTTTGCTAATTTACAAAAAATATCTGATGTATATCGTATTGAAAGGATTTTACGATAAAAATAGCCAAATTTACATATTTGACTATTTAACTTTATGAGGTGAAAACATGAGATTAGTCATTCAACGTGTAAAAGAAGCTCAAGTTGCAGTAGCAAATCAACTAATAAATAAAATTGGTCCGGGATTTTTAATTTTTGTTGGTGTTACCCATAATGATACTAGCAAAGATGTCGAATATTTGGTTAGAAAAGTTACTAACCTACGAATTTTTGAAGATGAAAATCATAAAATGAACATTGCGATTAAAGATTTGGGATATGAAATTTTATCAATTAGTCAATTTACTTTGTATGCTGACACACGTAATGGTAATCGTCCAAGTTTTACCTTGGCTGCTGCTCCATCATTTGCTAAACAATTATATGAAGAATTTAATCAAAAACTATTACAAACAGGTCTAGTTGTCAAAGAAGGATTATTTGGCGAACATATGGAAATATCTTTAATTAATGATGGGCCAGTGACCATAATTATCGATAGTAAAGAATATTAATATAAGCAAAGTTCATCGTACTTTGCTTTTTTATTTTACAAAAACCGGAATTATTTGTTAATTTTATAGTAATTATGGTATAATATTACTATAGTATGGTGGGTGGAGGAGTAAGATGGATATTCGTAAAACATATCAAGAATTACTTCAAGCAAATTTAACATTAAAAGATATTAATCAAATAAATGATTTAAAAAAACAATGTCGCCGTGAGAATAATCAAGAATTTTATTATTTAAGCAATTTATTAATTATCGATATATATATCGAAGAAAAAATGTATGATGAAGCCTTAAAATTAGCTATTGAGGACTTAAATAAAATTGATAGTTCAATATTTAAAAATATATATTTATATTTACTTGAAAGAATTATTTATATTTATATCCAAAAAGGAAATTATAAAAGTGCTTACCGATATGTATACATTAAGAAAAATGTAATTGATTTAGATAATAAAGAAGAAGTTAATCGTTGGTATTTAGAAATGTCATATGTTTATGCAGAACTAAATGAACTTAATCGGGCATTAATGTATTTACAAGCTATTTTAGAAAACTATCCAAGTGAGGAAATAAAAAATATTGCTTTAAGCAATATGACTAAAATTTATATCGATCAAGGAATGATAAAAGAAGCTAAAGAATCACTAAATCAATGTCTAGAAGGCGTATTAACAGCTAATGATGAAGATGGAAAATTATATTGTGATTATTTACTTGCGAAAATTTGTATTTTAGAAAATAATTTTCAATTCGCTAAACAAATATATGAAGAATTATTTAAAAATCAAAATCAATTACCAACGGAGTATTTAAATTTAGTCAATGAATATATTAGCTTATTAATTAAAATGAATGAACTTGATGAGGCAGAAAAAATAATTAAACAATATGAGAAAAAATTTCAAGAAGCTAATATATACATTCAAAAAGAATTTTACAAAAATAAAGTAAAAGTTGCTAGTTTTAAAAACTCTTTAGTTCGTGATGAACTAAATAAAATTCTTGAAATGATTGATATTTTGGATAAAGAAATTGCATCAAGTAAAGAATTAGTATTGTATGAAGCGGCTGAAGATGAAAAAAATGAAGAAATTCAACAAAGCCTAAAACGGACTATTAATAAAATTGAACATACTATTGATATTATTACTTATGCTTTAAATCAAGATGATATTAGAGCTAGTTTAATGAATTATTCTAAACGATTAGAAGAATTACTTCCCTACGATGAAGCATTGTTTGTAATTTTTGAACCAAAGCATTATGAATTAATGCCAAATTTCTTTGATCATTTAAGCGAATTTTCTTCATATCAATATAAAAAGGATCGTTTATATGAACGATCTCATCCTTATCAAAGTTTAACTGATACCCCAATCGAAATTATAATGCAAAATACTAATGAATTAATCATTGATTTTACTGATACATTTGTACCATTAAAAAATTTAATTACTAATCGTAATTATGATTCAAATACAATTTCAAGTCTAGTGGCAATCCCATTTTTCCATAATAAAGAAATATTTGGCGTTGTTATTTATACTTCTTATAACAATCTTACTACTAATGAAAATATATTAATTTTAAAAATTGCTTCAAAATTATTAGAGTTTAAATTATCATCATTGTTTTATCAAGAAGATTTACGTATGCAACGTAATATTCTTCAAACTGCTATTAACCGTTTACATGAAGGATTGTTTTATTTAGACCCGGTAAATAGAAAAATTTTGTTAACTGAACAATTTCAAAAATTTCTAAAAACTGAACGTCGAATTATTAGCATTGAGGAATATTTAACATATATTTATCCAAATGATCAAAAAAATTATTTAGAGACTATTAATCAAGCATTTAATCGCGGTGAAGGTTATCAGATAAAATATCGAATTATTATAAATGATGAAGTAAATTATGTGCAAGAAATTTCAAACCCGTACTTTTTATCAAATGGAACATTAAGTTTCTTCGTTGGTACAATTAACAAAATTCCATATGAATTGACTAATGAAAAGATATATTTGGACGAAAATGAATTTAAACAAAAAATATCACAATTAAATCAAAAAATAACTAATCTTGAATATAAGTTTTCTTTAATTCGAGTTAAAATTACTAATTTAGGACAATATAATTTACCTTTACCAACAATTCTAAACTATGTTAGTAAAACAATCTTAGATAATTTTGCTAGTGAAAATGAAAATATTTATTGTTTAGATGATAATACCTTAATATTTGAATTAAAAAATTGTAATGATCAACGAACAATCGACCGCTATATTAAAGCATGCAAACGTGCATTAGAAAAAACAATAATTGATAATAAAGTATACTCATTTGAATGTATATTTGCAGTGGGACGATACCCTCGTGATAGTGTTAATGTCAATAAAATTTATGAAATAACTGATTTAATTTTACAAGCCAATGATGGAATATATTATAGTGAACATTTACAAGACCAATATGTTAAAGTTAATATCACTAACAATTGCATTAAAACTCAATTATCAAAACCACTTGAATTATTATATCAACCGCTTGTTAAAAATGAAAAAATTATCGGTTATGAAGTAAAATATAACATTAAAGGATTACCAATAAATGAATATTTTCGAAAATATTTAGATTTTGATTTGTTAGTGACATTTGATAAAGAAGTAATTAATCAATTGATTTTTGAATTAAAATCGCAAAATGTAAGTCAACATTTTTTTGTTCTAATTAATCCAGAAACAATAGAACAGTTACTTGAAAGCAATAAAATTAAACTGTCTTCATTAAATAAGCACATTACATTTATTTTTGATATTTATTATCCATATGAGAAACAATTGATTAATTTAATTGAAAGTTTGAATAATTTAGAGTTTAATGTTGGTTTTACTTTTGATAATATAATGAAATATAGTTTGAATTTTATCAAAAAATATGTTAAATTAGTTGTGTTTGTTGAAGGTGATGAGAGAAAGGTTAGTGAAAACATCGATTTAATAGCTAGTCTTAATGTAATGGTTATTGCAAGTAATGTTGAATCAAATAAAACGCAAATTATTACACGACGAGATGATTTATTCCCATTGACAAAATTAAAATAGTTTAAAGGAGCGAAAAAAGATGGATCTTATAAAATCATTATTTTTGCCATCTAAGATGAATCGTCATCGCCATATGAGTGGATTTATGGCAGTTATGATTTTCTTAGCTTGTGCATTTGTTTTAACTATTCCAACTACTGTTCGAATTGAAAAAGAAAAATATAATTTAGTTGATGAGTTTGGAATGTCTTTCTTAACTGAAATTCCTNNTATTCCGATTGCTAAAAAAGACGATGCTGTAAAAGAAGCTTTTATGATTTCCTATGTCGTCAAAGTCGCACAAAAAGACGGTAGTTCTCGTGATGTTGCGCGTAATATTTACTTTGTCTTTGACTTTTATCAAGCTAAACCGCAATATAATGTTAATACTGATTTTGATGATAAAGAGCGAAAAGATAATGAGGTTAATTATTTAGTCTATATTACAAAAGAATTTATGGCTATTCGTTTACAGCCACAAGTAGACAAAAATGGTAATAAATTAAATACTATAACACATGAAGTTGGCTTTACAGATTATGGATTTAGTACTGATGAATTAGGAAACACCCCATCAGAAGCAGGAAAATATTTAGGATATTTATTCTTAAATGCCTATATCCCATTTTACAAGCGAAATATTTCCTATACTACAGTGATTTCGATTTTTGTATTAAATTTAATCGTTATCGCTTTAGTATGGTTACTTTCACGAAGTTTTGGGCGTTTGAAAAACTTTAAGGAATATTATGGCATTGCAAGTATCTGCTTTATTCCAATAGCTATAATTTTCTTTATCGTATTATGGTTTATTCCAGTAATCGAGTTTAGCACAATCTTACTTTTCCTTAACTCCGCATTCGCGCTATATTACTTGTTTATGATTTTTAAAATTAATAATCTTTCTGAAGTAGTGTAGGTATATTTTCAGTCGAGCCCGCATATAGTTAATTGATTACGGAGGGTGAGACTGTTGTTAAAGAAAAGTCAAATTGCGTTGATATTATTAACGTTAGTGTTAATGTTAACAGTATATTTTTTAAAATCTCCATTTGATAAAGGACCAAGGACAAATCCTGATGATGAATTACCGACTGGTAGATTAGAAGAATTGGCCAAATTACGTGCTGCTTTACGTGATGAACGAGCATTGATTGTTATGGCTTATGATGAGATTATTGCTTCAAATGAAAGAACGGTTGCGGAGAAGAATGCTGCGATCGAAGAAAAACGACGTTTACAACAGTTAATGGAAAAAGAGTTGTTGTTAGAATTAAAAATTATTAGTTCAGGATATCAAGATTCCTTTGTTCATGCCACTGATCAAGGTATTGAGATTATTGTAATTTCTCCAACGGAATCTGTAGAAGCAGCAGATGAAATTATAATGATGGCAATTCTAAGTTTTGGTGAAGATTATCGTCAAGTCAGTGTTGAATTTAAAACAGTTCAAGAAGTGATGGGTAAAGTAGCATAGTTAATTATGCTACTTTTTTAATGGTTTAATGATTTTTCTTTTAAATAGCAATAATTTATGGTAAAATATAACTAAATAAAGGTGATAATATATGAAAAGAAATAATAGTAGAGTTCGTGCAATGATTATTTTATACAACTATGATCTAACTAAAGAACTTGATATCGAAGGAATAAGTGAAATAATTAATATTAATATCGAAGAAGAATTTCCAATTGATATTGATTTTTCGAATGATTTGATTCGAGGAGTTATTAACAATTTATCTAATATTGATGAACTAATAAATAATCATTTAGAAAATTACACAATCGATCGTTTATCTTATGTTGACCGGAATATTATTCGGCTTGCTGTATATGAGATGTTATATTTAGATCATCCAATTGAAATAGTAATAAATGAATATTTAAATATTAGTCGAGAGTTTACTCAAATCGAAAACTATGATACAGTTAAATTTAATAATGCAGTATTAGATAAAATAGCCAATATGAAGAGGTTGAATGACAATGCAGGCTGATAAATATTTAACGGTGACAGCCTTAAATCGCTACATTGCCTATAAATTAGGTAATGATGTTTACCTTCGTCGGATTTTTATCAAAGGTGAAATATCAACTTTAAGAAAGTCTAATGGTCATTATTATTTCACTTTAAAAGATGAATATTCTGAAATATCATGTGTATTATTTCAAAACTACCATCAAAATTTACAATTCGAATTGAAAGATGGACTAAAAGTTTTAATTGAAGCTAAAATATATCCTTATGAAAGAAAAGGTTCTTATTCATTATTAGTGTTCAATATAGAAGAAGATGGATTAGGACAATTATATAGAAATTTCTTATTGTTAAAAGAGAAATTAGAAAAAGAAGGTCTATTTGATCCTAAATACAAAAAACCAATTCCGGAATATCCAGAACGAATTGGAGTAATCACTAGCGGTACTGGTGCAGCTATTCATGATATAATTCAAACTATTAATAAAAGATTTCCTTTAGCTACTATTTATTTATATCCTTCTTTAGTACAAGGTGAAGATGCTTCTCGTGATTTAATTCGCAATCTACGCCGAGCTAATTTGGATAATTTAGTAGATGTTATTATTATAGGTAGAGGTGGCGGTTCATTTGAAGATTTAAATGCATTTAATGATGAATTATTAGCCCGAGAAATATTTAATAGCAAAATACCTGTTATTAGCGCAGTAGGTCATGAATCAGACTTTACAATTTGTGATTTTGTAGCTGATTTTCGTGCTGCAACTCCAACAGCGGCAGCTGTTAAAGTTACTAAAGATAAAAATGAAATCTTACAACAAATTAATAATATTATTAATAGATTAAACGATCAAATTAAACGTACTTTATTAGATAAACATAATAAATTAAACGTCATTCAAAATTCTTATGGTTTGAAAAATTTTATTGATATTATTAATCGCAAATATGAACAATATAAACAAGTATTTGAAAAATTACATATTTATTCACCATTAAACAAAATTGAAAAAAGTTTTTCAGAATTAAGTAACTTAAAAACACGTTTAAGTAATATTAATTTAGGCGAGAAGATTAGTTATTATGAACAAATAATTGCAAGTAATAATAATACTATGTATAAATATATGATTAATACCCTAAAACATACTGATCAAGATCTTATTAATGCCATTGATAAATTAATAATCTTAAATCCTTTAAATGTTTTGAAAAAAGGATATACAATAGTGTATCAAAACGGTAAGATTGTTCGTCAAGCTAGAGATTTAGATATGGCACTCCCTTTAGATGTCCAGTTTAGCGATGCCATCATTTCTACAAAAATCATCCATAAAAGTGAGGAGAAGTAAGATGAGTAAGAAGTTTGAAGAATTATTACAAGAGTTAAACTCAATCGTTAAAGAATTAGAAAGTGGAACTTTAGATTTAGAAGAATCAATTGAAAAATATAAAAAAGGAATGGAAATTAGTAAATTATGCAAACAACGTTTAGAAGAAGCAAAAGAAGTTATTGTTAAAAAAATGAATGAAAGTATGGAACATGAGGAAAGCAATGAATAATCAATTTGATTATTATATTGGTTTAATTAACAATCGCCTAGAACAGATTGTTACAAACTTTTCAATTTCAAAAGATCTACAAGAATCGATATTATATTCAATAAAGGCTGGTGGGAAACGACTACGGCCTTTAATTGTGTTGTTAATGTTAGCGGATACTAATAATGATATTAATATTGGACTTGATAGTGCTTGTGCAATTGAAATGATACATACTTATTCATTAATACATGATGACCTTCCAGCAATGGATAATGATGATTATCGTCGCGGTGTAAAAACAAATCATCTTGTTTTTGGGGAAGGAATGGCTATATTAGCTGGTGATGCATTGCTTACAGAGGCTTTTAATGTTATTGCCAGTGATAATTATTTAAATGACTCTCAAAAAATCCATATAATTTCTATTTTAGCCAGCCGCGCCGGCGCAAACGGCATGGTTGGTGGTCAAGCTCTTGATATTATGTCAACTGGACAAAAGTTATCTTTTGAAAAATTAAATTTAATGCATCTTAAAAAAACTAAAGAATTAATTGAAGCAAGCGTGTTAATAGGAGGATTACTTTCAAATATTTATCCAAGCAAGCAAGAATTATTATTAAAACTTGCTTATAACTTGGGACTATCTTTTCAAATTCAGGATGATATTCAAGATTATTTAGAAAGTACCGATAATAGTCTTGCAAACACTAGCAGCGATATTAAAAATCAAAAGTCTACCTATGTTAGTAATTTTGGTATGACAAAAACATTAGAAATATATTTTAATTTACGTGAGGAAACTCTTAAAATTGCAAAAGAATTGTTT
>LFRX01000046.1:0-4359 GCA_001512985.1 Acholeplasmatales bacterium DTU056 | reverse complement strand
GAAATTCGAAAATTTTTAATCGAAAATATAAGTAAAACCGGCGGTCATTTATCAAGTAATTTGGGGATTGTTGAGTTGACATTAGCATTACATTATGTATATGACAGTCCAAAAGATAAATTAATTTTTGATGTTGGTCATCAAGCATATGTTCATAAAATTATTACTGGACGTAGTCCTCAGTTTTCTACGTTACGTCAAAAAGATGGTCTAAGTGGTTTTATGCGTTATGAAGAAAGTGTCCATGACGTTTGGGAAGCCGGTCATAGTTCAACATCTATATCAGCTGCAGCGGGATTTCTAGAAGCTAAAGAATTAAATGATAGTATCGGTGAGATTGTAGTTATAATCGGTGATGGGGCTATTCAAAATGGTTTGGCTTTTGCAGCTTTAAATTTCATTGGCTCTCATCAGGATAAAAAAATTACTATCATTTTAAATGATAATGATATGAGTATATCTAAAAATGTAGGACGGTTATCCAAAGTTTTTAATAAAATCCGTATAAAAAGATCTTATAAATTATTTAAAAATATTGTTCCAGGCTTTATCCATCGTGCGACTACTAATTTTAAAAATTCTATTCGTTCATTTATTTATGGACCTAATATCTTTCATACCTATGGATTTAAATATTTTGGGCCAATTGATGGTCATAATATTCGGGAAATTACTCGTTACTTACAACATGCCAAGGAAAGTAATAATTCAACAGTAATTCATGTTAAAACTATTAAAGGTAAAGGATATGAGTTTGCAGAAAAGGATGATTTAGGTTTATGGCATGGAGTTGGCCCATTTGATATAACAACTGGGAAACCAATTAAAAACGATTTTACAAAAACTATTTCTTGGAGTGAAGGAATTAGTGAAATTGTCTTAGATTATGCGAAAAACAATCGTAATATTAAAGTAATTTGTCCAGCAATGATATCAGGATCAGGTTGGATTGATTTTCAAAAACAATTGCCACATCAAATTATAGACGTGGGGATTGCAGAAGAGCATGCTGTAGTAATGGCAGCAGCTATGTCTCGCCATAATTTAATTCCAGTAGTGTCAATTTATTCTACTTTCCTTCAACGCGCTTATGATCAAATAAATCATGATGTTTGTCGTAGTAATAATCATGTTGTTTTTTTAGTAGACCGTGCTGGAATTGTTGGACCTGATGGTGATACGCATCAAGGTGTTTTTGACATTGCCTATTTATCACATCTTCCAAATATGACGGTTGCAATGCCAAAAGATTTATTTGAAGCACGACAATTAATCCATTACGCTTTATATAAGCATAATGGACCAATTACTATTCGTTATCCACGTGCTAATACAATTCCAATCAATGAAACAGTTGATAGTGAAATTACTTTTGGTTCATGGGAGATAATACGCCCACTTAAAAAAGTCAATGTTATCACTTATGGTCCAAATGTTCTGACACTTGACCAAGCCTTAAGTAAAGATAACTTATCAGTTGGTTTAATAAATGCACGTTTTATCGTTCCACTTGATGAATCAGTTTTACAGCAACTTAATAATACAACAGTAATAGTCTATGAAGAAGTAGTACGCAAGGGAAGTTTGGGAACATTAATTTTAGATACCATTAACAAGTTAGGATTACAAATTAATGTTAAACTATTGGCCATTAATGACCATTATGTGACTCATGGAAGCATTGATGCTATTAAAAAAGATCTTAAATTAGATGTACAAACAGTCGTAGAATATATCAAAACATTTAATGTAGGTGAATGATATGTTGTTAAGTCTCCATGTAAAAAACTTAGCCATTATTGATAATATAAACATTGAATTTCAAAATGGAATGACTGTCATTACTGGTGAAACGGGGGCTGGAAAAACTTTAATCATTGATGCCATTGGCTTACTATTTGGCAATCGTGCTTCAAGTGATTTTATACGTCATGGTGAAGAACGATGCATCATTGAAGGAGTTTTTTCAAATTTTAATGATAAAGTTAAATCCTTTTGTGATGAACTAGGAATAGATATTAATGAAGACGATATGTTAGTTATTCGTCGTGAACTATATGCCAATGGTAAAAGTATTTGTCGGGTTAATGGAACTATAATAACATTAAACCAATTAAAAGAAATTTCGGAGACTTTAGGAGATATTCATTCGCAATTTGATACTCAAGGGTTAATTAATCCTAAAAATTATTTACAGTTTTTAAATAATTTTGAAATTGAACAAAAACTGATCGAGTATCAAAACGCATATGAAGATTACAAACAAAACATTATTAAATATAAAAATCTTCTTAATAAGAAAAATGAAGACAATAATCGTATTGAATTTTTAAAATATCAAATTAATGAGTTAGAAAAAGCTAATATTAGTATTAGCGAAGAAGAAGAACTTAAAGAACGATTTAAAATTTTAAATAATTTTGAAAATATTTACCAAAACTTTGCTAGTTTTAATAATTTGTTTAATGACAATAATATTTTAGAAAATCTATATGATGCAACTAAATATTTAGAAAAATTAGCTGAATATGATTCACAATATCAAAAATTAAAAGAAAATTTAACCGAAGCTTATTATATTATTGAAGACGTATATCAATCTGTTGCACAAATTGATATTGAAAATGAATTTGACCCAAATGAATTAGAATTTATTAACGAAAGATTAGGTTTATATGCCGATTTACGGAGAAAATATAAGAAAACAACTGAAGAATTAGTTAATTATTTAGCCCAAGTTAAAGAAGAAATTTCGGAAATTGAAAATTATGATTTTTATTTACAAAAACTTGAAGCAAATGCTCAAGAATCATTTCAAAAAGTTTTTGAAATTGCTAAGGAATTATCAATTTTGAGAAAAAATTATGCTAATGAAATAACTACCCAAATTAAAAATCATTTGGCTGATTTGCAATTAAAAAATGTATCATTTGAAATAATGTTTACTATTAGTGAACCACAAAGTTTTGCTGATGAACAATGTTTCAAAAGAGATGGCATAGATGAGGTTGATTTTTTAGTTTCGTTTAATCCTGGAGAACCACTACGCTCACTATCAAAAGTAGCATCTGGCGGCGAAATGAGCCGTTTTATGTTAGCCTTAAAGACAATTATGATTGAAAAACTAAATTTGCAATTAATGATTTTTGATGAAATTGATAGTGGAGTAAGTGGATTGGTTGCTCATAGTATTGCCAAAAAAATTAAAACTATTTCTCAAAAACATCAAGTTTTATGTATAACTCATCTTCCTCAAGTTGCCGCAAGTGGCGATCACCATTTAAAAATTATTAAAAAAATTGATAATGACCGTACGTATTCTAAAGCATATCAGTTAAATCGAAATGAAAGAATTGAAGAAATTGCAAAGATGATTTCTGATGGCATAATTACTGAAGCAAGTAAAAATATGGCAGAAGAATTAATTAACAAATTTGCCAAATAAATATTTTGTCTTTATAAATAATATTTAAGTAAATAATATAAAAGTAGCCACAAAGGAGGTAGGTAAATTTAAATTTACTACTAAATCCGTGCTAACTTTTATATTATTTTTAATTTTATGCACATTCAGCATTCATTTAGAAGCGGCCGGTGTTCCAAACTATGTTATTCCAGGCGGCGAATCTATTGGGCTACAGCTTGAAACTGGAGTATACATAGTTGGAAAGTATGAAGTCCAAACATCAAATGGAAATGTTGCCCCATGGAAAGATAGTGATATTCAAAGCGGAGATAAAATTTTAATGTTAGATAATCAAGAAATTAAACACAATCAAGACATTATTAATGTTTTACAGCAACATAAACATAATGATATTTTGAATATTCAATTGCTTCGTAAGAATACTACTATTTATACTACAATCAGAGTTATAGAAAATAAAAATAAAGTGAATTCTTTAGGATTATATATTAAAGACCGCATTTTAGGAGTCGGAACATTAACTTTTGTCAATCCGAAAACTAATATATATGGGGCTTTAGGTCATGGTGTGGTTGACCGAAATAATGAATTAAGTTTGGTTAATGGTTTTATAACTCGCTCTCGAATTGATAAAATAACTAAAGCTGAACCTGGGAGCCCAGGAGAAAAATTAGCCAGTGTTTCCTCATCATCGATTGGAACTATCACTAAAAACAAAGATATCGGTATCTTTGGAANNAGCCGAATTATGGACTGTAATAGAAGATGAAAAAGTCGAAAAATTTCAAATTGAAATTATTGAAATTAGAAAACAATCCAATCCTGATATTAAAGGAATAAAAATCAAAGTTACTGATCAACGATTAATTAATAAAACTGGCGGTATAATCCAAGGAATGAGTGGTAGTCCTATTATTCAAGATCAAAAAATC
>LFRX01000036.1:3360-5704 GCA_001512985.1 Acholeplasmatales bacterium DTU056 | reverse complement strand
CGTCGCTTATGATCGAGTTAATGAAGTGTTGAATGCGGAGCCGGTATTAAAGGATATTCCAAGCGCTAAGACATTAAAAGATATTGACCAAATTGAATTTCGAGATGTCAGCTTTAAATATCCCGGTGATAAAGACTACATCATTAAAGATATTAATCTAACAATTCCAAAAGGAATGACGTTAGGAATTGTTGGAAAAACTGGTTCTGGAAAAACAACTTTAGTTCGTCAATTGCTTAGACAATTTCCAATTACTAAAGGAAAAATTGTAATTAATAATAAAGATATTAATCAATTTACGAAAGATAGTATTCGGAGAAATATTGCATACGTTCCGCAAGAACACATGCTATTTTCACGTACAGTCTTAGAAAATATTCAATTAGGATTAAGTGAAAATAGTGTTTATGATATTGAAGAAGTTATTAAAATGGCGGACTTTGAAAAAGACTTACCATTTTTACAAGATGGCCTAAATACAATCGTTGGGGAAGCAGGAGTTACTTTAAGTGGTGGTCAAAAACAACGTTTATCAATTGCAAGAGCATTATTAAAAAATTCAGAAGTATTGATATTAGATGATAGTTTAAGTGCAGTTGACGGAATGACCGAAGCTAATATTTTACGAAACTTAAAAAAATATCGTAAAGGCAAAACGAATATTATTGTTGCGCATCGGTTAACAGCGGTTGAGGATGCCGATTTGATAATATGTTTAGATAAAGGAAGAATTGTTGAACAAGGAACACATGAAGAACTAATGGCTAATAAACAATGGTATTATGAACAATATATCGTCCAACAAATGGAGGCAGAACAAAATGAGTAGACGAAAACAAAAGTTGGATATTAAATACTCAACCGCCACAATCCTAAAACGTGTCTTTAAATATGCTTTAAGAAGTAAAAAGTTAATATTTATTTCGCTAGTGTTTTTACTAATTTATTCGCTTTTAGAAGTTGTTCAACCATTATTAATTAAAAAACTACTTGATGATGAATTAGCAGGGGTTCAAACAACATGGATTGAAGTAGCTGAAGAAAATAAATATACAGTCGTCTTAGATGGCAAATATTATATGAAAGAAAAAGAAGGCTACGAACCAATCCGAAAAGTAACAATTCGCTATTTCGAAGAAGAAAATGCATATTTGATGATTGAAGGCGAAGTAAGCGAAAAAGGAAAGGTTAGTGGTTGGGCTGATGAAGATCAAACCCAAGTTATAGTTTCTTTTAATGAAGAAGGTAAAGAAGACAAAATATATCAAGCACGTAAACTAACAGTTGAAGAAATGCGTAGTTTCTTTATGGTATCAGTTAACAATATTATTTTTATTTTGATAATATTTGCAATTGTTTCAATAATTATTCTAATCGCTCGTTTTATTCAACATGTTTCCTTTACTAGTGCTTCAATGAAATTAACATTATTTATACGTTCTGAAGCATTTAATAAGTTAAATAGATTGCCTATTACATATTTTGCTAAAGAGCCACATGGAAAAACAGTTACCAAAGTGACTTATGACTCAGAAGGCGTTCAAGGATTATATCAAGTAGTCTTTTCTATTGTGAGTGCCTCTATTTCATTAGTATTAGTGTATATCGGTTTAATATATCTTGATGTTAAGTTAGCCTTACTTACTTTAATTGGAGCACCATTTATTTCATTATGGTTAACAGTATATCGAAGAACTATTAACCAATATAACCATAGTATCCGCGAAATGAACTCTAGAATTAATGGGAAACTAGCTGAATTTGTAAATGGTGTTGGAATTATTCAATTATTTAATAAAGAACAAGTAATGGCTGATGAATATGATGTTATGTTAAAAACCAACTATCACACGAAAATGAAATCTACAGTAGTTAGTTCATTATTTGGTTGGGAAATGTTAGTATTACTTCGTCGTTTAGGAACAGCCTTTATTTTACTATACTTTGGTATTCAATATTTTTCACCAACAGTTGTTGTGGTTGGAACAACTATTTATGTATATACAGAATACTTAGAAAAATTAATTGGACCGATTGCGGATATATTCCAAAACCTAAACGGGCTTGAAGACTCTCTAGTTTCCGCATCCCGTATCTTTGAACTTCTTGATGAAGAAGAAGATACTGGAATAGGTAGAAAAAGCGATGTTAAGTTTAATGGAAATATTAAATTTGAAAATGTTAGTTTTGCCTATGAAGGCGATAACTACGTTTTAAAAAATATTAATATTGACATTAAAGCCAATCAATTTGTTGGTCTTGTTGGTCATACCGGTAGTGGAAAATCAACCCTAATGAGTTTACTAGAACGTTATTATGACTTAAAAGAAGGAAAAATTTATAT
>LFRX01000036.1:388-3341 GCA_001512985.1 Acholeplasmatales bacterium DTU056 | reverse complement strand
CAAGACCCAGCGATTTTCGAAGGAACAATTAAATCGAATATTACTTTAGGCGAAGATGTTCCTGATGAAGAAGTTGAAAAAATCCTTCTTGAAATTGGTGGAGATAAATTTGTTTGTGGCTATCCACAAGGTATTCATACTCCAGTTACTTATATGGGAGAAAACTTATCTACTGGAGAAAAACAATTAATTAGTTTTGCAAGAATATTACTTAGAAATCCTAGTATTATTATTCTTGATGAGGCCACAGCCAATATCGATACTGAAACTGAACAATTAATTCAAAATGCTTTAACTATTTTGTCAAAAAATAGAACAACAATTGTTATTGCGCATCGTTTATCAACGATTAGAAATGCGGATGTAATTTATGTGTTAGAAGATGGAAGAGTTGTAGAAAGCGGAACACATGATGAGTTATATCATAAAAAAGATGGAAAATACCGCGCAATATATGATGCTCAATATGACAATAAAGTTGTAGAATAGGGAGAGATTATGGAAAATAATAAAGTAGTTGCAGCAGAAGAAAAACTAGAAAATCCCCTAATAAAATACAAAAACCTAATCATCCTGTTTTTCTTATTTGTAATCGCAACACTTACCGTTTTATCCAATAATGAAATCTTTGTGGTAAGTTTTCAAAAAATAAAAGCGATTAAATTTGAATATGTTATAATAATCATCGGAATGGTTTTATTCTTATGGTTATCGGATGGTTTCTTATTATACTATCCCTTGCGTCACACGAAAATCAACTTTTGGGATTCACTAATGGTAAATTTCGCGGGATCATTTTTCTCTAATGTTACTCCGTATTCTAGTGGATCCCAACCAGCTAGGTTATATTATTTATATAAAAAAGGGATTACTGTTGATAAGTCTATTGGTGGAGTAATTTTTAAAGCTGTATCTTATCAATGGGTAATTGTTATCTTAGGATTAATTAGTTTATTTACCGGAAGAAAAGTTATTTTTAAAATGGATAATTACCGGATTGTATTAACATTAGGATTTATTTATAATGCAGGTTTATTCATTGTGACTTTAATTATTGCAAATTCAAAAAAAATAGCTGATCTTTTAATTCATTTAGTTAAAACAATCGGAAATAAACAAAACAAAGAAAAGGAATTATCAAAGACCAAAATCCAAATTATTCAAGGAATTGAAAACTTTCATAATAATATGCATCAATATTTAGTTAGTGCGAAAATGAATTTTGTAATGTTTTTTACTTATACTATTAGACAATTAGTATATAATTCAATTCCAATTATTATTTTATATGCTTTAGATTTTCCGGTAAAAGAATACTTAATTGAACTAATTTCCCTATCCGCCCTAATGAATATCATTGTAACAATTGTTCCAACTCCTGGAGGGGTTGTAGCATCGGAAGGTGTATTTCTTTTATTATTTGGATTAATTTATACTTCAACTGACACAAATGATTTATTAACTGTGATGTTAATGTGGAGATTCTTTACACATTATTTATTAATCATCGTCGGATTCTTAGCAGTAATATATCTAACTACTACAAATTCCAAAAAGAAGAAAAGAGGGATGATAAATGCAAGTTAGCATTTTCGAAATGGTTTTACGAGTGCTGGCTGCAGCAGTATGTGGAGCAGTAATTGGCTTTGAACGTGAAATGAAACGAAAGCCAGCGGGATTTTTAACATTTACATTAGTATGTGTTGGGAGTTGTTTAATCGCTTTATTACAAGTGAACTTAGTAAATGAAGCAGTAAAATTAGCCCATGATAATCCAGATATTGGCCATGTAATAAGAACTGATATGGGGCGAATTATTGCCCAAGTAGTCAGTGGAATTGGCTTCCTTGGGGCTGGGACAATAATTCATAACCGCGGTGGGGTAACAGGAATCACCACTGCCGCATTACTATGGCTTGTCTCAGCTTTAGGACTTATTATTGGAATTGGTGGTACAGCAAATTATGTGATTGCGGCAGTGACAGTAGTACTTGTATTACCATTATCTTATTTTTCACGTAAACTTGGTGAAAAAATTAGCCAAAAACGTATCGTTCATCGCATTCGAATTGTTTTTGATGAAAACTTCGAAAAAATTATCTTCGATAATCTTGCAAGACAAGGTATCATTGTTCGGAAAACATACCTAATCAACAAAATCAAAAAAGACAACATCAACCTAAAAGAATCAATCATTTACTTTACACTACCAAAAACTAGATCATTTTCTGAAGTTATGCATCAAATCTCTATGCTTGATGCAGTGCATGAGATAGAGGAAGCATAAATCTAATTTCAGCATAAACTTCCATATTATGTGTGAATAACGGACGGGGAAAATGAAAGTATATATCGATAAATTGCAAAAATGAATTGACATTAGCAGTAAGTAAAGGAAAAAATATCTTAGCAATTTATATGGATAATGTAGAATTATCACCGGGATTGCGATTGCAACTTGCTAATGTACAATTTTTGGATTTGCAAAAATATGCAAGTCGAAACGACTTTATGAATCAATTACTTGATAATGAAGTTTTTAAAAATCCTGAACTTATAAGCAAAGATAATTTAGAACTAATCGATATAGAATTACTAGAAAAAAGCATTATAGCCAATCAAAAAGTAGCAATCGGTATATGTGTTTATAACGGTAATGTATTAATGGTTAAACGGAAAGTTCAAGAAGGAAGATTATTGTGGCAGTTTCCTGCTGCTATGGTTAGAAAAACTGAGAGTTTTGAAGAAAAAATAGTTCGCGAAGTATATCAAGAAACCAACATAAAAACAAAATATTTGAAAACATTAGGTTCAAGAATTCATCCTGATACTGGAGTAATTTCAGTATACTTGGTATTAGAATATTTAGATGGAATTATCGAAAACAAAGATGAGTATGAAAATGAAGAAGTATGTTGGATTTCTTTAAGTAATTATAAAGATTACATAACAT
>LFRX01000036.1:0-231 GCA_001512985.1 Acholeplasmatales bacterium DTU056 | reverse complement strand
GGAAGTCGTATACATCCTTATACAAAAAAACATATCGCATATGTTTTATGTGAATATATTGGGGGAGAGATTAGTATAAGTGATCCAGAAATTGACCAGGTTCAATGGGCAAAAATAAATAAATTAGACCAATATTTTACTACCCCAATATTTGAGCCTGTTCAAGAATATTTAAATAGTTTGTTATAGCAAAAAAGTATTACAAAATTTTTAATAAAAACATATAAAAAG
>LFRX01000059.1 GCA_001512985.1 Acholeplasmatales bacterium DTU056 | reverse complement strand
TTTAAATTATATCATATTAAAAAGTATGACCCTAATTATAATGTATAAAAACTAATTAAATCTATTGAATAGTTTATTAAAAAGTGAAACTATTAAAAATTTAATTATTAATTATTTCCTACATTTTCAATAAATTTAGCAATAATTCTAACATTAGAAGTAATTGGACTATTAAAATTAAATTCTACTTCTACATCATTAACAATAATAACCCATCTGTCAAAAGTGTATCCTTCTTTTTGAGGATCTTCAGGTTTAGTTACCTTGTCATTTTCAATGACCATTTCTTTAATGTCATTACCCTCTATTTCAAATATTACTTCATATAACCAGCAAGCATATAAAGTAATATCTCCAGCCGTGCCATTTGATATTTCACTGATTTTATATGTTTTTAATTGAGCATCTAAGAACCATCCACCAAAAGTAGCTCCTTCTTTAGTTGGAATTGGTAAAGTAATCGTTTCATTTTCTTTATATTTAGTAATTGCGTCTTCAGGTAAGGTGCCCTTATTTAAATTATAAGTAATAGGATATTCTTGATTTCCACCACTCCATTTAGCAAACAACACTAAATCTTGTTCTTCTTCAATAGTATCAATCGCTTCCCCGGTAAAGTTTGGATTATCATACCAACCTAAGAAAGTATATCCATCTTTTGTAGGTATTGGTAACTTTAATCCTAAATCAGATTTCGAAAAGATTTTTATTGCATCATTTGGTAAAGTTCCCTCATTTAAATGATAAGTAATATTATAAGCCTTTTCAAATTTACCATACACATCCCTAATACCAACAATAGATATATCAATAGTATCAATACTATTAGTATATTCCTGATCTAAATACCATCCTTTGAAAATATATCCTGATAAACTTGCAGAAGTTAAATTAAATGGTAAATCAAAAATAGTATATGAAGTTTTATTTTGATGCCTTGCATTTTCTAAAACATGATAATTTATTTGATAGGTAGCAGGAACCCATTTAGCATACAAACGAATATTGCCATCATTTCCTGTTTTTAATTGTGTCACCTTTTCTGAAGTAAATGATGCATTTACATACCAACCATCAAAAATATAATGTTCTTTAGTTGGTTCATAAAACGTAATTGGTAATTGTTCTTTTGTATACTTCGTTGGATTATTTGGATGGTTTTTCCCGCCATCTAAATAATACGTAATACTATACTCCTCATCTACTCTTTCAATAACATCAACATATATATACTTTCTCGTGTTTAATTTATTTTTTATCATTATACTAATGGTTGTTTTACCAACACTTACCCCTTTTAAAACACCATTTTCAAAAGTAGCAATATCAGGGTTTTCTGATTCAAAAACGATATCTTTCTTTTTAACATTTTTTAATCGCAACAACACTTCAACTTCTTCATTAACATATATTTCATAACTTGTTTTAATAAATGATAATTCAATTTCTTTTTCATCTTGTTTACATGCACTTAGTATCCCCACAAGTAAAACTAAGATAATTAGTCTTAATAATCCCAATCCTTGTTTTACATACTTTGCCTTCATACTTTCCTCCTCAAAATCTATCCAGCTAGAATAATTATAGCATAATTAACGTTTTCATTCAAGAAGACTTTCGAAAAATAGACTTATACAAAACAAAAATAGAGGTATATTCCTCGCATTTTAAAGAATATACCTCTAAATCATCAATAATTATTTATAATCATTATGAACTTCAAATTTAAGAATTTCGACTTTTGTTGCGTTTTGGAAGAAGCCAACTATTGCAGAAGTAAAGCCACCTGTGTTACTACTACTTCCGTCAATATATCCACGTTCAATTATATATCCGCCAGCAGGAATGACGTATTCATGGTTAGGTTGCGTTCCAGTGTGTTTTAAGACAATGTTTCCTTGGCTATCAACAATCCAAATATGATATAAATTATGACCTTGTAATCCTAAAACGGATTTTAATTGATCGCCTTTAATAACACCATCTTTATTAGTACTGTTGTAAACGATTCTTGCATATGAAGATTCTGCCCAACTTTGACTACTGCTACCTGTGATGCGATATACATCACCATCTTGTACTAAGTGGCTATCTTGAATATTAAAGATATTTCCAGCACGGATAAATAAGTAGAAATCAGCAGTAACACTTCCCCATGTGAAATTAGATTTAAATACTAATCCACTAAATCT
>LFRX01000041.1:66124-79719 GCA_001512985.1 Acholeplasmatales bacterium DTU056 | reverse complement strand
AAACTATTTAAAGCGAGAGTAGGATGGTGGAAGCTACTTAATAGTCCTAATTAATTACTACTTTGGAGCAGAACTCGAAAGAGAAGTCCGCTTGACTAGCGTTAAAAAGTCGTGAGGTGCACTATTCTATTTTGAATAGTGAACTAAGGTGGTACCGCGAATTATTCGTCCTTAGGAGTTTGGCTCTTAAGGACTTTATTAATATAAGGAGGAAGAGATATGAAAATAACATTTTTAGATGGAAGCAACAAAGAATTTGAAAATGGTTTATCAAGCTATGAAATTGCCAAATCAATATCTAGTTCGCTTGCCAAGCGTAGTATTTTTGCTTTAGTAAACAATCAACCATATGATTTAATGCGACCTATAAACTTTGATGCAACATTAGAATTAATTACTGAAGATGATCCACGATCAATCGAGATTTTAAATCATTCATGTTCACATTTAATGGCCAGTGCTATTACTAAATTATATCCAGGAACTAATTTTGGAGTTGGTCCAGCAATCGAAGAAGGCTTTTATTATGATTTTAAAACTCCAAATGGGGAAAATTTAACCGAGAGTGATTTTGAATTAATTGAAAAAACTATGCATGAAATTGCTAATAAAAATTATGATTTTGAACGAATTGAAGTGACACGCAAAGAAGCTTTGGAAATGTTTAAAGATGACAAATATAAAGTTGAAATTATTAATGAGTTACCAGAAAATGAGACTATAACTTTATATCGTCATGGTGACTTTGTTGATTTATGTCGTGGGCCACATCTTCCAAACACTAAATTTTTAAAACACTTCAAACTACTAAACATCTCTGGGGCATACTGGCGTGGTGATAGCCGTAACGAACAATTACAACGTATATATGGAATATGCTTCTTTAAAAAAGAAGATTTAGACAATTATTTGGTTATATTAGAAGAACGTAAACAACGTGATCATCGTCGTTTAGGTCGTGAATTAGAATTATTTATGATTAGTGAATATGGTCCAGGTTTTCCATTTTGGTTACCAAAAGGAATGACTTTACGTAAGGCTTTAGAAGATTATTGGTATAAAATTCATAAACGTGAAGGTTATCAATTTATTACAACTCCAATAATGCTAAATAAAGACTTATGGGAAATATCTGGACACTGGGCAAATTACCGTGAAAATATGTATATTTCTGAAATTGATAAATATGAGTTTGCAATAAAACCGATGAATTGTCCTGGTGGAATATTAGTATATAAAAGCAAACTTCATTCATACAAAGATTTCCCACTACGATTAGCTGAATTAGGACTAGTTCATCGTCATGAAGCTAGTGGAGCATTAAACGGATTATTTAGAGTCCGTACTTTTACTCAAGATGATGCACATATTTTTATGACAGAAGAGATGATTGTGGATGAGGTGGGAAGATTAATCAAATTATTTGATGAAGTATACAAAGTATTTAATTTATCATATACAATTGAATTATCGACTCGTCCATTAGAAAAATACATAGGAAGAATTGAAGTTTGGGATCGTGCTGAAAAAGCCCTAGCAGCAGCTTGTGAATCTGTTGGTAAAGAATACAAAATCAATCCTGGTGATGGTGCATTCTATGGACCAAAATTAGATTTTAAATTACGTGACTCAATGGGGCGCATTTGGCAATGTGGAACAATCCAATTAGATATGAACTTACCTGAGCGTTTTGATATTACCTATATTGACCAAAATGGTGAAAAGAAACGTCCTATTATGCTTCATCGAGCTTTATTTGGTTCATTAGAACGCTTTATTGGAATATTAATTGAACATTATGGCGGGGCATTCCCAACTTGGCTTGCGCCTGTTCAATTAAAAATAATACCAGTAAATATCAATTATCATACTGAATATGCTAAACAATTAGAATCATTATTACTTGATAAAGGCATCCGTGTAGAAGTTGATTTACGTGAAGAAAAATTAGGTTATAAAATTCGTGAAGCCCAAACTAAAAAAACCCCTTATCAAATCGTTATTGGGGATAAAGAAGTTGAAAATGGATTAGTTAATGTTCGAAAATATGGTAGTAATGAACAAATTAGTTTGACAAAAGAAGAATTTTTAGATAAATTACTAAAAGAAATCGAATCACTTGGAAAAGAAACTATTATAGGAGGAAAAAGTGACGACTAATAATTATAATTTACAACAAAAAGCTAATATTTATAATATTAGTTTTTGGAGTCTTTTGGGATGGAATTATGTTATTTCGGGGATTTTATACTTAGTAGGATTGATTATTACAGTTGGGATAATTAATCCAGGGTATGCTAGTAGATTAATGGCTGGATTGACTAGTAGTTCACATAACATCGAATATATCGTTTCCGCCATCTTTATTCAAGTCCTAGCAGGATTTTTACCCATCTTATTAATGATTTATATTTTCCGAGAAGATTTTATTGGATATTTTAAAGACTTAAAAAAACGTCCGCTATTTTATGTATTACTAACCATCGGACTATTCATAGTAGGATTAATATTATCCGGATTAGTCAGTATATTATTATCAAAAATTGGGATAGAAGGTGATTCGAAGAACCAATTATTCTTAGAAGCAGCTATTAAGTCAAATGCCGCACCACTGGTGTTTGTTGCGGCGGTGATACAGGCACCAATTTTAGAAGAGTTGATTTTTCGAAAAACTTTATTTGGAATGTTAGAAAAGAAATTTAGACTAAATAAAATTGTAACTTTAGTTATTGCTACACTATTTTTTGCTTTAATCCATGTTGTTTCAGAACTTACTAGTGGTGATCCAATGCAAATGTTAGTAGTTTTAACATATATCCCATTATCACTAACTCTTGGAATAGCTTATATTCAGACTGAAAATTTATTAATTCCAATGATAATTCACTTTTTAAATAATGTGTTAGCATTTTTATCTGTTGTAGGTGTTATCAATGTATGATGATAAGATTAAACAAGCCAAACAACAGTATCAAAATAATAATCTAAAAGCAGCAATCGATTTATATGAAGAAGCTTTTCAAGAAAAAATCTTGCTTGATGACCTAATGGATTTAGGGCTATTATACTACGAAGCCAAAGATTTTCGAAAAGCTCGTGAAGCTTTTGAAGCCATTATTTCTTTTAATCCGCGCTATGCACGAGCATATTATGGACTGGCGATTATAGCAGAAGAGTTTAATGACTTTGAAGAAGCAATTCGCTTATACAAAACAGCTTTATCATACGATGAAAAATTCGACTCCGCATATTTTAATATTGCTGGAATTTATGATGAAGCAGGCGAGGATGAAAAAGCGTTAAAATATTATAAGAAAACTTTACTAGTAAATGCAAGTCACTTTTGGGCTCATGTTAATTTGGGTTCATTATATGAGCGAAATGGTTATGATGATTTGGCATTAGAGCACACTTTAACAGCGTATAAAATTAATCCTAATGCATCTAAGGTATGCTTTAATTTAGGAGTTATTTATGCTAAATTAAAACAATATGATTTAGCTGTAAAATTTTATAAAGAAGAACTAACTAAAAAAGATCCATATCAAGTAACATATTTAAACTTAGGATTACTATACAAAGATATTTACAAAGATTTTAATCAAGCAAGATTATATTATCTTGAGGGGATTAAAAAAGATAAAAATGATTATAACCTATGGTTTAATTTAGGTTGTTTGTATGCCTTAGAAAATAACTTTGATGATGCTTATGACTGTCTATTATATGCATATATCTTAAAACCCAAATTACGTAAAGACATTTTAACTGATCCGGAATTAGAAGAATTTCGTCAAACTGAAAAGTTTAATAAGTTAAATGAAATAATTGCGGGCTAACGCCCGCAAATTTCTTTTTGCCTCTCATATATTAAACATTGAGAGGTGAAGAAAATGAATAGTTCGGATTTATTTAAATATTATCGAAGTAGTAGCGTCCGTGATTTTGAGTATATTGTTAAACCGGGCGATACACTATATAAAATTGCCAAACAATTCAATGTTTCAGTAAATGATATTATGAATGCTAATAATTTTACAAATCATCTAATTTATCCAAATCAATCAATTATGATTCCAAGTGTTAATAATAATGGCGGAGTATTTTTTGAAGAATATGTAACTATGCCAATGGATACATTAGAAAATATTGCATTCAAAAATGGGGTTACTGTTGATATGTTAATGAAATATAATGATTTCAAAAACTTAGTATTAGTTGAAAATCAACCGGTAAAAATCCCTAAACAATATAACAAATACGTTGTGCAAGCTGATGATACAGTTGACAGTATATTACGAAAATTCTTTATGACACCAGAAGAATTAATTTATGCAAATCGTCATCAATGGTTACGCCCGGGAAACACGATTAATGTTAAATAGTTTATAAAAAATAGTTGAATTAATTCAACTATTTTTTATTTTTATGAGAAATGTTAGTTAACTATTTCAAGATATGTTATAATAAAATAAAGAAACTAATACAAAGGTGGTATATGACTAATGAAAGAACTACGAGTTAATGTAATTGGAGCAGGACTAGCAGGAAGTGAAGCCACATATCAATTAATCAAAAGAGGGATAAAAGTCGATTTATATGAAATGCGTCCAGTAAAACATACTGAAGTACACAAAACCGACCTTTTTTCAGAATTAGTTTGTAGTAACTCTTTACGGGCGCGCAGCATTGAAAATGCGGTTGGATTATTAAAAGAAGAAATGTTATTACTTGATTCAATCATTATGAAAGCTGCCTTAGCAAATGAAGTTTCCGCTGGTGGGGCCTTAGCGGTAGATCGGGTCGGCTTTAGTCAATATATAACTGACTATTTAAAAAATCATCCGTTAGTAGAATTTCACAATGAAGAAGTTAAAACAATTCCTTCAGGACCAACAATAATTGCGACTGGTCCGTTAACTAGCGATTCTTTAGCCAAAGAAATTCAAAAATTAACTAGTGATGATTATTTATATTTTTTTGATGCTGTGGCTCCGATTGTATTAGCTGAGTCAATTAATATGGATAAAGTTTATTTAAAAAGTCGTTATGATAAAGGCGAAGCAGCATATTTAAATTGTCCAATGACGGAAGAAGAATTTGAGAAATTTTATGAATTTTTGGTGAATGCTGAAAGGGTCGTTCCTAAAGAATTTGAATTAAAAGTTTTTGAAGGTTGTATGCCAATTGAAGAAATGGCTCGTCGTGGGAAAAAGACATTATTGTTCGGATCTTTAAAACCGGTTGGATTAGAACATCCGGAAACTGGCATTATGCCATATGCGGTTGTCCAATTACGTCAAGATGATGCAGCAAAAACCATGTATAATCTAGTGGGATTTCAAACTAATCTAAAATGGGGAGAACAAAAGAAATTGATTCAAATGATTCCGGGATTGGAGAATGCGGAAATAGTGCGATATGGAGTAATGCATCGTAATACATATATTAATTCACCGAAAGTATTAAACCAATATTATCAAGTTAAGGAAAGATTAGATCTTTTCTTCGCTGGACAAATTACAGGTGTAGAAGGATATGTTGAATCAGCTTCGAGCGGATTACTTGCAGGGATTAATATGGCCCACTATTTATTGGGCAAGTCATTAGTTGATTTTACACCTAAAACCGCAATTGGTTCATTATCTCATTATATTAGTAAACCACATCATGATTTTCAACCTATGAATGTTAATTATGGAATAATTGAACCTCTCGATTTTTCCCATAAAAAGAAAGATCGAAAGATGTTAATTGCTAAACGTGCGTTTGAAATAATAAACCAAAAGATAAGTGAGGAATTATGATGTATGAATATTTAGAAAAATATCGGGCATATTTGCAAAATGAACGATATTATTCTCCTCATACCATTAATAATTATACAAAGGATATTTTAGAGTATTTAAAATATCTTGAACAAGATAATATCACATTAACAAATACAGGATTAAACTTAGCCCGCAACTATGCTTATACCCTAGCAAATAAAAATTTAAAACCAACTAGTATTAATCGCAAATTATCAAGTATTCGCAATTTTTATCGTTTTTTAATAACCCAAGAAGTTGTTAAAAGCAATCCTTTCGATGCGATTGAAACAATTAAAATCGAAAAGAAATTACCGAATTATTTATATTTAGATGATCTAGAAACATTATTTAATAGTATTGACCAATCAACACCGCTTGGAGTTCGTAACTACTGTTTATTAGAATTACTGTATGGGACAGGCATAAGGGTAAGCGAACTTTGCAATATTAAGTTACATGACATTGATTTTTATAACAATAATATCTTAATTACTGGTAAAGGAAATAAACAACGTTATGTTCCAATCCATGAAAGTTTAAGAGAAGTACTAATTACATATTTAAACTTTGCTCGCAATGAACTATTAAAAGATAGTGATGAAATAGTAGATAACTTATTTGTTAATCATCGTGGTGGGCCATTAACTAGTAGAGGGGTTAGAGATATTTTAAAAAATCTTGTAAATGAGTCAGGATTAAATGTTAAAATCAGTCCTCATGTTTTACGGCATAGTTTTGCAACACATATGTTAGATTATGGTGCTGATTTAAGAAGTGTCCAAAAATTATTAGGTCATGAGAATTTATCGACAACCCAAATATATACCCATGTATCAAAAGAAAAATTAAAAGAATCATATTTACAGCACCATCCCCGTGCTAAGAAAGGTGAATAAAATGAAAGTTCGAAATCGTGGTTTTGAAAAAGTAAGCATTGACGAATTTACCAAGTATTATTCGAGTGCTTTATATGAAGAAGTTATTATGCCCAAACGTAAAACAACTAACTCAGCTGGATATGATTTTCATTTGATTACGGATTTGGAATTACACCCAAATGAAGAAAAAATAATTCCAACTGCTATAAAAGCCTATATGCAAGATGATGAATACTTGCAAATTGTCGTTCGTAGTAGTTTAGGGTTTAAATATAATATTCGCTTGAAAAATCAAATAGGAATAATTGATAGTGATTATTACAATAATCCTGACAATGAGGGTCATATTTTGGTTAGTATTAAAAATGAAGGAAACCAAATATTAAAGTTAAAAAAAGGAGATGCCTTTGTTCAAGGAATATTTCAAAAATATTTAGTTGTTGATGATGAAGAGCGTCCATTAAAATTACGCCAAGGTGGAATCGGTAGTACCCAAAAATTATAGTGGAATATTTTAGAAAATAAAGTAAGAAAATATTTGCAAAATATATAATAAAGTGATATAATTATAAGGGCAAAATTACACACACTGCCGGAGGATGTCGTCACGTGCACATTTTTCTAATGTGAGGCGGTATTCGCTGAGGGCGGTGGAGGCCATAACAAAATAAAAATGGAGGAATGAAAAGTTATGTCTGTTGTTACAATGAAACAATTGTTAGAAGCAGGGGTCCATTTTGGTCATAATACTCGCCGATGGAATCCTAAAATGAAAGAGTATATCTACGGAGAAAGAAATGGTATTTATATCATTGACTTACAAAAAACTGAAGAAAAATTAAATGAAGCTTATCAAGCGATGAAAGAGATCGTTCAAGAAGGTGGACGAGTATTATTTGTTGGTACTCGTAAACAATCTCAAGAAGTTATTCGCGAAGAAGCAACTCGTTGTGGTCAATTTTATGTCGACCAACGTTGGTTAGGTGGTACTCTAACAAACTTCAAAACGATTCGTAAAAGTATTAGTCGTTTATTTGAAATTGAAAAAATGGAAGAAGACGGAGTTTTTGAAGTATTACCAAAAAAAGAAGTAATTAAATTAAATAAAGAAAGAGCTCGCTTAGAAAAATACTTTAACGGCATTCGTAACATGACTAGTTTACCTGATGCATTATTCGTGGTTGATCCACGGAGTGAATATAATGCTGTCCGCGAAGCCCGAAAATTAGGAATTCCAGTCTTTGGAATAGTTGATACTAATTGCGATCCAGACTTAGTTGATTATATTATTCCAGCTAATGATGATGCCATCCGTGCAGTTAAATTAATTGTTGGAACAATGGCTAATGCGGTTGTAGAAGGACAAGGTGGTACACCAATTGAAATAGTTTATGGTGATGAACCAGCTGAAGAGCGTCCACAACAATCTCAACCACAACATTCTGCTAAAAAAACTAAAACAGATAAAAAAGCTAAAAAAACAAAAAAAGTAAAAACTGAGAAAAAAGAAACTGAAAATAGTACTGCAGAGGGTGTTGCGGAAGAGGCGAATGATGTTGAAGAAGTAAATTCTGAAAGTGAAACAACTGAAACTGTAGAAGTTGCAGTTGAAGAAGTTGCTGAATAATAAGTGAGTTTTCACTTAGTTATAAAAAGGAGGATATTAAAATGATTAATGCATCGTTAGTTAAACAACTACGGGAAATGACCGGAGCTGGAATGATGGATTGCAAAAAAGCTCTAATCGAAACTAATGGAGATTTAGAAGCGGCAGTAACATATTTACGTGAACATGGAATTGCTAAAGCTGCTAAAAAAGTTGGAAGAATTGCAGCTGAAGGAACGTGCAATTTTGTAGTCAAAGGAAATAACGTTATTGTTTATGAAGTTAATAGCGAAACAGATTTCGTAGCGCGAAATGAAATGTTTATTAATTTAGTTAATACAATTGGTGAAATATTATTAGAAAATAATGTTAACAATACAGAAGAAGCCTTAGTAGCAAAAAATGCCAATGGTGAAACAATTGAACATATGATTGCTGAGGCAACTGCTACAATCGGCGAAAAAATTCAATTACGACGTGTGACTCGTTTAGAAAAAACTGATACCCAAGTATTTGGGGCATACTCACATATGAACGGCAAAATCGTGACTGTTACTATTCTTGAAGGCGCTAACGACGAAGTTGCAAAAGACGTGGCAATGCATGTAGCAGCAATGAACCCACGTTATGTTAAACAAGAAGATGTTGATCCAGAAGAAATTAAAAAAGAAAAAGAAATCTTGACTCAAGAAGTTATTAATGAAGGTCGACCAGCGAATATTGCTGAAAAAATTGTTGCTGGACGAATTAAAAAATTCTTGACAGATATTTGCTTAGTGGATCAAGCATTTGTTAAAGAGCCTGACAAAACTGTTGGACAATATGTTAAAGAAAACAATGGCGAAGTTGTAACTTTCGTTCGTTTAGAAGTCGGTGAAGGAATAGAGAAAAAACAAGAAGATTTTGCTGCTGAAGTAGCCGCTCAATTAAACAAGTAAGATCCCAGGCGCAAATCTCTTTGCGCCTTTTATTTAAAAAAATAATAGGAGATTGCTTATGAAAAAAAGAAGAATTATTTTAAAATTAAGTGGTGAATCTTTAGCTGGAAAGTTAAAGGTGGGGATTGACCCCTTAAAAGTAAAGGAAATTGCTCAAGAAATTGAAAAGTTGTATCGTCAAGGCGATATCGAATTATCAATTGTGGTAGGAGCCGGTAATATTTGGCGTGGTCGTGATGCCGAATTAATTGGTATGGATCGGTCCAGTGCCGATTATATGGGAATGTTGGCAACTATCTTAAATGCATTAGCATTACAAAATGCTTTAGAAGCATTAGGCCTTGAAACGCGAGCAATGACCTCTATTCAAATTCCAGCAGTAGCAGAACCTTACATTCGTAGAAAAGCCATTAGCCATTTAGAAAAAGGACGAATAGTTATTTTTGGAGGCGGAAATGGAATTCCGTTTTTCTCAACAGATTCTACCGCTGCTTTACGTGGAGCTGAACTTGGGGCCGATTTAATTTTAATGGCTAAAAATGGAGTTGACGGAGTCTATAGTGATGATCCAAATATCGATAAAAATGCAGTTCGTTATGAAAAATTAACTCATGCCCAAATTTTAAATGATCATTTAAATGTCATGGATATGACTGCTGCAACTCTTTGCAGTGAAAATAATATTGATATTTTAGTCTTTGATATGAATGTTCCAGGAAACATTGCCCGAGCAGTTAATGATTTTTCAATTGGAACATTAATTACCAATAAAATATAAGAGAGTAGGAGTGGGATTTATGCCAAAAACTATTTTAAATCAAGGTGAACAAAAAATGGAAAAGGCTGTTGAGGTCTTAAAAAAAGAATTCGCTTTAGTTCGTACAGGTCGTGCTAATCCAGCTATTCTAAATAACGTAACTGTTGTCTATTACGGAGTACCAACTCCCCTTAATCAAATCGCTTCAATTTCTGTTCCAGAAGCCCAACAATTACTTATTAAACCATTTGATAAATCTATTATTAACGATATCGAAAAAGCAATTTTGACTGCCAATTTAAATCTTACTCCAATTAATGATGGAACAGTAATTCGTCTTAATTTTCCACCATTAACTGAACAACGCCGGCGTGAATTAGTAAAAGAAGTTAAAAATATGTCTGAAAATGCCAAAGTTGCTATTCGAAATATTAGACGCGAAATTAATGACAATTTGAAAAAATTAGAAAAAGATGGTCTTTTAAGTGAAGACGAATTAAAACGTGAAACTGAAAATACCCAAAAATTAACTGATAAATATATTGCTCTTATTGATGAATTGACTAAAGAAAAAGAAGATGCAATTATGACAATCTAATAACAAAGGATACTCCTAAAGTGGGATTGTGAATAAAAAAACTCCAATTCCACTTTAGGAGTATTTTTTTAAAAAATCACTAATAAACTAGATTAAATAATTAAATTGTAGTATAATAATTAGATGAGGTAATGCCTATGGAGCAAGATTCAAAATTAAATATCCCAACGCATGTTGCAATTATTATGGACGGAAATGGACGTTGGGCTAAAAGATATGGATTATCAAGAAGTATGGGGCATAAAAAAGGCGCTCAAAATTTATTAAAAATAGTTTTATATGCTAATAAATTAAAAATCAAATATTTAACAGTTTTTGCTTTTAGTACAGAGAACTGGAATCGACCCAAAGAAGAAGTCGATTATTTAATGAAACTTCCGATTGAATTTTTTAATGAATTTGAACAGCGATTTCGCAATGAAAATATTAAAATTAAAGTTATTGGTAGTCGTAATGATCTACCGCAGGAATTAGTTGATAAGATTGAATATGTTGAAGAGGTAACAAAAGATAAGACGGGTTTAACCTTTATTATTGCTTTTAATTATGGTTCTCAATTAGAAATTGTTGAAGCAACAAAAAATATTTATCAAGATATAATTAATAAAAAATTACAAATTGAAGGTTTAACACCGCAAATTTTTGAACAATACTTATTTACAAAAGATATTCCAAGTGTTGATTTGTTAATCCGCACAAGCGGTGAATTACGAATTAGTAATTTTTTATTATGGCAAATTGCGTATAGTGAATTATATTTTACAAAAACTTTATGGCCTGATTTTAGTACCCGTCATTTTGATAAAGCAATTAAAGAATATTCAAAACGAAATCGAAGATTTGGAGCGATATAATTATGAAAACACGTATTTTAACTGCGATTGTGATGGGAATAGTAATTGTTCCAACTATTTATTTTGGTAATATTCCCTTTTTAATTTTAGGAACTTTTCTAAGCATTGTTGCTGGATATGAAATGATGCATATGTTTTATACTAAATATCCAAAATTAAAACAATTGCAATATATCGTGCCATTTTTTTGTGGATTAATTACGGTTTTGATATATTTAGTAAATGTTCAAGGAGTAAACTATTTATGGCTTATTTTTGCTATCCTTACTTTTATTATTTTTTCAATGGGACTTACTATTTTTATTAAAGACTCAAGCGCAGAAAATATGCTACAAATGATAATGACTGTGTTATATTGTGGTATCTTAATTGGATATGTAATGAGTATTCGATATTTAAATCAAACTAACTTAGTTAGTTCCTATTTACCAACTAGTGTCAATGTTAATTTAGATGGATTACGATTATTTGCATATTTATATCTAATTACTGTCGCAACTGATATTTTTGCGTACTTTTTCGGAAGTAAATTTGGTAAAAGAAAACTAGCTCCAGCAATCAGTCCAAAGAAAAGTGTTGAGGGAGGAATTGCTGGATTAGTATTTGGTACTATCTTTGGTACTGCTTTTGCCTTTTTAACAAAAATTGTTGTGACAAATTCCTTAGTTTCGTTTATAGTAGCCGCGATAATTATTTTACTAATATCTATGATTATTTCATTTATGGTTCAATTAGGAGATTTAGTAGCTTCGAAATTAAAACGAACATATGAAATAAAAGACTTTGGAAAAATCTTTCCTGGACATGGTGGGGTTTTAGACCGCTTTGATAGTTTATTGTTTGCTGGGGGATTTTTCTATTGCATAATTCTTATTGTTAAAATAATTTTGCTATAGTAGTGATGTGATAATATGAAGAATATTTTTCTTCTAGGAGCTAGTGGCTCAATTGGAAAACAAGTAATTGACATCTTAAAGATGTATCCGGAAAAATACAATTTAAAAGCTGTTAGTGTTGGAGAAAATATTGATTATTTAAAGCAAATCTTACGTGAGTTTAATGTTGAGTTTGCTTCGGTAAAAAATAAAGAGGATTTACTTGAATTAGAAAAGGAATTTCCTCATATTAACTTTGGTTATGGTGATGATGGCTTAATACAGGTAGCAACATATTCAAACGAAAATGGTGTTGTTATTAATGCTGTAGTTGGAATGGTTGGACTTATACCAACTATCGAAGCCATAAAAAAACGCCGAGATATTTTACTTGCTAATAAAGAAACTTTAGTTGTTGGTGGAACAATAATTACTAAACTTGTAAAAGAATATCAAGTAAATTTAATTCCAATTGATAGTGAACACAGTGCTATCTTCCAAGCATTAAATGGAGAAAATAAAAATAATATCAAAAGAATTATTTTAACTTCTTCAGGAGGATCATTTAGAGATTTAACTCGTGAAGAATTAAAAAATGTGACTTTACAAGATGCTTTACAACATCCAAACTGGAATATGGGAGCCAAAATCACTATCGATTCTGCAACCATGGCAAATAAAGGGTTAGAAGTAATCGAAGCACATTTCTTGTTCGGGGTAAATTATGATCAAATCGAAACGGTCCTTCATCCAGAAAGTATTGTTCATTCGATGGTTGAATTTGTTGATCATAGTACAATTATGCAAGCATCATTCCCCGATATGAGAATTCCGATAGCTTACGCATTAAGTTATCCAGACCGATATCCAACCAATATTAGTCGACCAATGGATTTTAGTAAATCATTTAATTTAACATTTAAACCGATGGATTTTAATCGCTATCCATTACTTAAACTTGCCTATCAAGTTGGAAAGGTTGGGGGCATTATGCCGGTGGTGTATAATGCTAGTAATGAAGTAGCTAATGAATTGTTTAGAAAAGGAAAAATATCATTTTTAGCAATAGAAGATATAGTTTTTGATGCGGTAAATAATACATCTAATATTTTAAATCCTACATTAGAAGAAATACTTGCTATTGATAAGCAAGTTAGACAAAAAATTTATCAAAAATATGAGGTGATTTAGTGGATATTATTATTGGTATTTTAGCATTTTTGTTAGTCTTAGGAACGATTATTTTAGTACATGAATGGGGACATTATATTTTTGC
>LFRX01000041.1:64885-66079 GCA_001512985.1 Acholeplasmatales bacterium DTU056 | reverse complement strand
TTAAAAAATATTGATAAAGTTAAAGTTGAATTAAAAGATAATGTAATTACAAAAATATATATCAATGTAGATGATGAAAGTGTTAGTCATTTACCAACATTATATCTTCAAGATTATGATATTTACGATGAAGAACAAACTGGGAAGTTATATATTCGTTCAATAGAAGAAAATAAAATTGTTGAATATCAAGTTGATCCGCAAGCAATGATTAAAACTCCAAAAGAAGAGTATCAAATTGCACCATACAATCGAACTATAGGTTCAAAAACTAAGCGCCAACGTGGATTAGTAATGATTGGTGGAGTAATGATGAACTTCCTTTTGGCAATTTTAGTATTTTTGATTGCGGCGGTAATTAAAGGTTTTCCTGATTATAATTCTTCCACTGTCGGGAAAATAGATCAAGATAGTATTAGTTATCAAGCTGGATTACGGGAAAATGATAAAATAATTCGTCTTGAAAGTGGAAGTATTAATGTTGAGATTAAGAACTTTAAAGATATTTCAAAATTTTTAGGAAAATATGAAGATAGTTTTCCAAGTGATATAATTAAAATATATGTTGAAGGGAAAAGTGAACCAATTATAGTTCGCCCAATTATCATCATTAATTCCATCGGGATAATGAATGATAGTTCATCAAATTTACTAAAGATTAAAGAAGTCGTTGGTCCGGCCCAAGAGGCAGGATTAAAACCAGGAATGATAATCGCTAAAATTAATGATGAGGTTGTAAGTTCTTGGGGTGAAATTTATCAAAAACTAATTCAAATTACCGATGGATCCAAAATAAAAATTACTACAAGCGATAATAAAGATTATATTGTTACTCCTTATTCTAAATTTGTCTTAGACAATCAAAGAGGATTAGACGGTTCTAAAATTCCAGTTGGCACAATTGGCTTAGATATTGTGCCTAAATACAAATTTGATTTAGGAAAAACATTAGTAGATCCATTCCAAAAATTTGGAAGTTCCTTTATGATGGTTATTGGAACATTAAAATTATTATTTACTCCAAAATCCGGAGTAGGTTTTGATGATTTAAGTGGTTTTGTCGGTATCTATTCCGCAACCCAATCTATCGCTTTAACTGGTTTTTATCGGTTATTATTGTGGATGGGGATATTAAGCGTCAATGTTGGTATTTTAAATTTATTACCAATCCCAGCTTTAGATGGTGGTCGCTTA
>LFRX01000041.1:64616-64834 GCA_001512985.1 Acholeplasmatales bacterium DTU056 | reverse complement strand
CAACGTTCATTTTATTATTAATTTTAATTGTATTTGTCACATTTAATGATATTACAAGATTATTTAGTTAAAGGTGGTTTATATATGAAGCAAAGTATGTTATTTGTTCCAACACTACGCGATATTCCAAAGGAAGCCGAAGTTGTTAGTCACCAAATTTTATTACGTGGGGGCTATATTAAACAACATGTTGCTGGAATTTATAGTTATTTACCATT
>LFRX01000041.1:51822-64544 GCA_001512985.1 Acholeplasmatales bacterium DTU056 | reverse complement strand
TTGCAACCAAAAGATATATGGATCGAAAGTGGACGTTGGGATGTATATGGAAAAGAATTAGTCCGCTTAACTGATCGTCATAACCGTGAATTTTGTTTAGGACCAACTCACGAAGAAGTTATTACTAGTATTGTTCGTGAACATGTTAAAAGTTATAAAAAACTTCCGCTAGCATTATATCAAATCCAAACTAAATTCCGTGATGAGTTTAGACCACGTTTCGGATTAATGCGTGGAAGAGAGTTTCTAATGAAAGACTTATACACTTTCCATACTACTGAAGATGATTTAGATGTATGGTATCACAAAGTGCGTCAAGCTTATTGTAATATCTTTAATCGTTTAGGTTTAAATTATCGCATTATCGATGCTGATTCTGGGCAAATTGGTGGTTCATCAAGCGAAGAATTTATGGCCTTATGCGATATCGGCGAAGATACTATTGTTTATAGTGATAAAGGGGTGTTTGCAGAAAACAAGGAGACCAGTCAATATAAAGAAGGTGACAAGGCCCCTGACGGTGGAACAATTAAAGTAGCTAGAGGAATTGAGGTAGGTCATATCTTCAAACTAGGAACCAAATATTCTGAAGCAATGAATGCATATTTTGTTGATAAAGACCAACAAAGTAAGCCAATTATTATGGGATGCTATGGAATTGGTGTTAGTAGATTACTAATGGCTATTTTAGAACAACATAATAATGATGGCGTAGTAGTATGGCCAAAAGAAGTTAGCCCATTTGAAGTTCATATTATTCCACTTGATAAAGAAGGAACTAAAGCATATGAAGTTGCTTTAGAAATTTATCAGAAATTACTATCCGAAGGTAAAACCGTTTTATTTGATGATCGTGATGAGCGCCCAGGAGTAAAATTTGTAGATGCAGATTTAATCGGTATTCGCACAAGAATAATTGTTGGTAAAAAAGCTAGTGAGGGAATTGTTGAAGTGAAAGATATGTTAAATAAAACAGTTGATGAGGTTAANNTATCAAGATTTAAAATTGCAATAATTAAAAAAGATTTTTCAAAATGATATATAATATAGGTAATAGATGGGATATTGAGAGGTGAAGAAGTTGATAAAAGGATTTAAAGAGGCAAACGTCTACTTACCAGGTCAAGGAATAGTTAAAACTAGTATAACTTGGAAAGACGGCAAAATTAATGAAATTAAGCCAGAAATTAGTGATGATTTAGTTAAATTACCTGACAATTTATTTGTTGTGCCTGGTTTTATCGATAAACATATTCATGGCGCTAATAATAGTGATTCAATGTACCCTCATTTTGAAGATATTTTAAACATTGCTAAAACAATTGCTAGTGAAGGAGTTACTTCCTTTCTAGCGACAACAATGACTCAAAGTGAAGAAAACATTACGAATGCATTAATAGCACTTCGTGAATATATTGAAAAAGATCCAAAAGAGGGAGCTCAAGTATTAGGAATTCACTTAGAAGGACCATTTATTAATCCAAAATACAAAGGAGCTCAATTAGAATCTTGTATAGTTAAATGCGATTTAGAGACATTTAAACGTTATGAAGAAGCTAGTGGTAACCATATTATGCAAGTTACCTTAGCATATGAACAAGATGGTAAGGAATTGGTAGAATATTTAGCAAGTAAAGGAATTGTTGCTAGTTTAGGACATACGAATGCTACTAGTGCTCAAGTTAAAGAAGCTGCTGAAAAAGGTGCTACATCAGTTACACATGTCTATAATGCAATGAGTCCATTACACCATCGCGAAGCGGGTGTTGTTGGAGGAGCATTTGTAACTGATAGTTTATATTGCGAATTAATTGCTGATTTAGTTCATGTTTGTGCTGATGCAATTGATATTTTATTTAGATGTAAAGGCAAAGATAAAGTTGTCTTAGTTACTGACGGAATCGAAGCCAAACATTTAGATGATGGTGTTTATTCGTTAGGTGGACAAGAAGTTTTTGTTAATAATGGAGTCGCTCGTTTACAAAGTGGAGCGCTAGCAGGGAGCACCTTAAAATTAAACGAAGGTATTCGTAATATTCTAAGTATTTTACCGAGATTATCATTTACTGATGCAATTGACCTAGCGACTATTAATCCAGCTCGTAACCTTGGAGTAGATCATTATAAAGGTATGATTAAAGAAGGGTATGATGCTGATTTGGTAGTTATTGATAAAGATATAAATGTGTATATGACTATTAACCGCGGAAATATTATTTATAAAAAAGATACATTTAATCTATAAAAATAAAACATCTCTAGGGTAAAGCCTAGAGTTGTTTTTATATAGAGATTTATTTTACATTTGTTAATATATTTATAATTTTAGTTATTAAAACATCCATAGCAACTAAGTTTTCGCCACCTTCTGGAACAATTAAATCTGCATGAATTTTTGAAGGTTCTACAAATTGCATATGCATTGGGCGAACAGTAGTTAAATATTGGGTAATCACGCTTTCTAATGTTCTACCGCGTTCATTAATATCGCGTTGTAATCTTCGAATAAAGCGGATATCATTAGGCGTATCCACGAAAACCTTAATATCATAAAAAGGTAATAACTCTGGGATAGCAAATAGCATAATTCCTTCAATTATAATTACATCAGCTGGAAAAATAACTTCAATTTCATCACTACGCTTATGATTAACAAAATCATAAATTGGTTTATTGATAGCCTGTCCAGCTTTAAGTTTTTTCAGATGATCAATAAATAGGTCAACATCATATGAGTTTGGATGGTCATAATTAATTTTTTTGCGTTCCTCTAAAGATAATTCATCAAAGGATTTATAATAATCATCCATTCGTAAAATACTTACCGAACCGAAATCTTTGGTTCCATTATGAAGCTTCTTTGAGACAGTTGTCTTTCCCGATGCTGTCCCTCCAGCAATTCCAATAAATATATTTTTCATAATTATTCCTCCAATATATATATTATTATAACAAATTTGCCAAAAAACTACAAAGATTAATTTTCAATTTCAAGTAGTAAAATAGGTAATATTATGGTATAATTAATTGAAAAGAAGGGAGGACAAGAAGTGAAACGTTTTTTAAATTTTGTGCTTGCGGGGCTGATTGCATCATTATTTATTTTGATGAATATTAATGTTAAAGCTAATAGTCAATATACAGAAAAAACTCATGAGTTGCGTGGTGTATGGGTTGCCACAGTATCACAGCTTGATATGCCACAACAAAGTGGAACAACTCCAGTCGCAATTGAAAAATATAAACAAGAATTTATTAAAATTTTAGATACTCTTGAAGAATATAAAATGAATGCGATTATTTTTCAAGTTCGTCCTTTAAACGACGCTTTTTATCGTTCGGAAATAAATCCATGGAGTAGATATTTAGCCGGAGTAGAAGGATTAGATCCAGGATGGGATCCGCTAGCGTGGATGATTGAAGAATCTCATAAACGCGGCATAGAATTTCATGCTTGGTTAAATCCATATCGGGCATCATTAAATCTACCAAAAAATATTGAAGCTGTTGAAAATTATTTAAATGGACTTGACAATAAAAATTTTGCTAAAAAGAATCGTGACTTAATTGTTTTAGCAGAGCCAAACTCAGGGGCTAACTATCAAATTTTACTTAATCCAGGTGAACCAAGAGTTCGTCAACATATTATTGACACTATTGAAGAAATAATTACTAATTATGATGTTGATGCTATTCATTTCGATGACTATTTTTATAATGATGTTCCTCAAAGTCAAGATGATACGACACGGACTAAACCAGGATATAATCCTAAAAATTTATCTAAAGCTGATTGGCGTCGTGATCAAGTTAACATTTTAATAAAAGGAATTCATGATTTAATTACTGCATACAATACTTTAAACAATAAAAACGTCCAATTCGGTATTAGCCCAGCACCAATGTGGGCGCCATCGCCTCAAGTGTGTGTTCAAAATGGTCATGATGGAGGATTATATGATACAAAATATGGTCTTCAATTCCCATGTTGGGGTTATTATACATATGTAGATTTATACGCTGATACGCGAAAATGGGTTTTAGAAGAATGGATTGACTACATCGTTCCACAAAACTACTTCGAACTTGAACGTTATCATCGACCAATTACTGAATGGTGGAGCGAACTAGTAAAAAATACTAAAGTAAAATTATATATGGGTATAGGGGCTCATAATCAGGGGGCAAACACTGCATGGGATAAAGACCAAATGAGAAAACAATTAACATTCAATAATCAATTCCCTGAAGTTGAAGGAATAGTATTATTCTCCTATAAAAACATTGCTCGTCCAAGTAAACAAGAAATGATTGAAGGAACTAAAACTTTAAAAGAATTTTGGACTAAAAACACAATGCTTCCACACCAATATAATCGACCAATTAGTGGTTATACCGCACCAAAACCAACTGTAAAACGAACTCAAAACTTAATAGAATTAACGATTAACCCTGATGATATTGCTATCGGATATAATGTTTATAAATTTACCACAGATGAGCCGATGATTTTAACTGAAGATAAAGTATATGACAGGTATCGTAATTTCAATTTACCAATAAATATAGAAGTAGATGTTAATAATGATGATGTTTATATATTTGTGGTAGAAGCATTTTTACCAAATGGAACTAAGTCTTCACAAACATCAAATGTAATCGTTCCGGCCTACGAAAATACTCATAAGCCATTAATTGAATATTTTGAAATTAGTCGTGTAACGGATTTATATCGTTTCCAAGAAAAAGTAATTATTCGAGGAAAATTCAGTGATCCGAATGGCGATAGATTAACAGCCACATTAGAATTATATTTAAATGATCGTTATCGTGGAATACGAATTGACGTTATCGATAATCAATTTGAAGTCGAGTTTTACATGTATAGTCTAGAAGGTGATAATGCGGCGTTTAGATTGACGGTCACTGACGGAGCTCATACTGTTGAAAAATTTAGTCATCGCTTTAGTATTAAAAAGGTCAATTTAACTATAACATCAATTAATTATATAATTTATCAACAACGCCAAAAACTAGATGATATATTAAAATAAGATTGATATGTTATAAAGTATTTGATAAGTAAAAATAAGGCATTTTGGGTTTTCCAAAATGCCTAAATTTTTTATTAATAGATATAAAAATAATAATCTTAAATTAATATATAGTTATTAAATATTAATTTCTAAAATTACTGGACAATGATCACTGCCATAAATATCATCACGGATGATAACATCCACGATATTATTTTTTAAATTGTTTGATACTAGGAAATAATCAATTCTCCATCCAATGTTTTTTTCCCGGGCTTTGTTCATATAGCTCCACCAAGTATATTGGATTTTGTTTGGATATAAATATCTAAATGTATCAATAAACCCTGCATTTAACAAATTAGAAAATTTTGTTCGTTCTTCAATTGTAAATCCAGGATTTTTAGTGTTGGCTTGTGGGTTTTTTAAGTCAATTTCTTGATGAGCGACATTCAAATCACCACATACTATTACTGGTTTTTCATGTTTTAAGCTAACTAAATAATTTCGAAAATCATCTTCAAAAGTCATCCGAAAATCTAAGCGTAGTAATTTATGTTGGGAATTAGGAGTATAAACATTAATAAAATAGAACTTCGGAAATTCTAAGGTAATAATTCGGCCCTCATCACTATATTTACCATCAATTCCATATGATACATTCAGAGGTTGTTCTTTTGTATAAATTAATGTTCCTGAGTATCCCTTTTTTATTGCACTACTCCAATATTCATAATATCCAGGAAAGTCAAAATCTTTTTGTAATTCTTGCATTTTTGTTTCTTGTATCGCAAATATATCCGCATTTACCTCTTGAAAAAAATCTTTAAAACCTTTGGTCATTGCGGCACGAAGACCATTAACATTCCATGTAACAAGTTTCATATAATTACCCTACTTTCTATCTATCATATGTCTAATTATAGCATAATTTAGGTTTATTTTCAAAAAAAGGTTAATTTTACTTAAAAGATTATAAGATTCATGGTATAATAAAGCAATGAAAGGAATGATTTTTGTGGAATGGTTTTGGACAATTATTCAGTATTTATTACCAATAATTCCAATTGGACTAATTTTTGCAATTGTTAATGGTATTGTACGTCATGCAAAATATGAAGTTAAAATTATTACTAATCTTATTTTAGGAATTATTTTATTACTAGGATTTACAATTCCGTTATTAATTGATTATTTATTATTAAAAAAATCATTAAAAGCAATATTAGCATATATTAATTTTCCAATTACTGCGTTGATATTTTTAATTATTATGCCATTATATTTTTATATTAAAGGTCGTCGTTATTTACGATGGCAATCTCGTTTTAGAAATGGAGATTTTCAATTCGATGATGATGAAGAAGATATTATTATAGATCTAGATGATGATTATTACTTTACCGAACAAGAAGAACCAATTGAGGAAATAATTTATAATATTTATGTCGTTTTTCAAAATAATGGTCAATTAATATTAAAAAAAGAATTAAATGGATTAAAAGGTTTTACTAATACAGTTAATAGTTCATTAGAAGAAGCACTTTATGAAATAACATCGAAATATCAAATCAACATCAAATCCCTTCAACAAATCGGTCATATTGTCCATGACAATATGCGAACTTATTGTTATTTAATTGATATTGCTTCATATGATGAAGAAAGTGAAGATATAATGACTATTAGTAAATATGAATTAAATAATTATCCAATTGATTTAGAAGATAAGGAATTAATTTTACGAATTTTAATTAAGGAGCCATTCATTATTGAAAAAAAGAGGGGTATTATATGAAAAACATTCAATTAATCCTTGAAGGAGGCGGTATGCGTGGAGCATATACTGCTGGGGTATTAGATTGTTTTCTAGATAATCAAATGTATTTCGAAAATATTATTGGTGTTTCAGCGGGGGCTGGGAATGCTACTAGTTATATATCGCGAGAGAAGAAACGCGCTATCGAAAGTCTAATTAAATATTCGGGAGATAAGCGATATTTAAGTTATCGAGGATTAATTAAGAATGGGTCAATATTTGGAATGGATTTTATTTTTAAAGAAATCCCCGAAAAATTAATGCCATTTGATTATGATGCCTTTCATCAAAATGTAGTTAATTTTGAAGTTGTGACAACTGATTGTAATACTGGAGAACCACATTATCATAAAATAACTAATTTAAGAAAAGAAATTGATTATATTATTGCATCAAGTTCTTTACCGCTTGTTTCGCAAATGGTCCGAGTTGACGGATTAGAATTATTAGACGGAGGAATTAGTGACCCATTACCAATAAAATATTCGCTAGAACAAGGATATGAATATCAAGTAGTTGTTTTAACNNAGAAATCGTGGATATCAAAAAAAGAAAAGTCGTTTAACAAAACTATTAAAAATTCAATATCATCGTTACCCTAAATTAATTGAAAAAATAAAAATCCGTCATATGATATATAATGAATCATTAGAACTTATTTATAAATTAGAAGAACAAAAAAAGGCAATTGTGATTGCGCCGAGTAAAGAAATGAATATTAATCGGATCGAAAAAAATAAACAAAAATTATTAGATATTTATGAATTAGGATATCAAGATGCTCAAGCTAAAATACCTGAAATACTAGCGGTAATTTCTCAAGACAAGGATATTAAAAAGTAAAAATCTTTTTGATTATAGATGGTATTTTTTAATTAGAGTAGTGTGGAATTTTAAAATAAAAGGAACTTACCAATGTTATCATAATCTTCTCAAAAACTAGTATATTTTTGGTTAGTAAAGTAGGAATGACTTATATTATATAATTTGATAACTATTAGATAATATTTGTTAAGAATGGTTAATTTAGATATAAATTTAAAGATATTTTTACAATTTTAATTTTAAAACTGAAATTATTAAAGCAGGCATTTGTTTTTTATTACATTTGGTAAATAGCGTAAAAATTGGCTTATATATCGCCGCAATTCCATTTAAAACCTTGATGAGTCTAATTAATCGCCCCCTTAATGAAATTGATATAAACCGATTTTTAAAGTATATGAAAAATCTAAAAAGTAATTAATAAAAAACCCACTTGTTTTTTAAGACAAGTGGGTTAATTTTGTAAATATTCAAAATATTTGTTTTTAAAATAACTTGGGACTTTAGCCGTAATTAATGTTCCATTGTTTGTAAATGAAGTTGAGATTACTTCGTTATGTTTCATTATAATTTCCAATAAATTACCTTTATTAAAAGGAATTAAAAAAGTACATACTTCATGATTTGGAAAGATTTTTTCAATAATTAAATTTAATAATTCAGCAAGATTTTCTTTTGTTTTAGCACTAATTTTTATAGCTTGTTCATATTGAGGTTCTACATAAAAATGTTCTGGTATTAAATCTATTTTATTGAAACAATATATTACCGGAATATTTTTAACACCAATTTCATTTAGTACTTGATTAGTGACTTTAATTTGGTTAGGATATCGTTCATTTGAGGAATCGACAACATGTAAAATTAAATCTGATTCGGTTATTTCTTCTAGGGTTGATTTAAATGCTTCCACTAAATGATGAGGTAGTTTTTGAACAAAACCAACGGTATCAGTTAGTAAGAATTCAGGTTGGTTTGGAAGTTTAATTTTTCGAGTTGCAGTTTCTAGTGTGGCAAATAACATATCTTTTTCAAATACTTCTTTTTTATCTTCAATTGAATAAGATAATAAAGCATTTAGTAAAGTTGATTTTCCGCTATTAGTATAGCCAACAATACTTACAACTGGAATATCTCTTTTCTTTCGTAAATTTCTTTGAACTGCTCGTAGACTAGTTAGTTTTTTTAATTCGCTCCGAATTTGGCTAATGCGTTTTTGAATGTAGCGACGGTCAAGTTCAAGTTTAGTTTCTCCACCACCTCGACCATGTTGACTTGAACTACCGATACCACGTTGTCTAGATAATCCTTCCCGCATTCCTACTAGTCGGGGTAATAGATAATTTAATGTTGCCATTTCAACTTGTAAAATAGCTTCCTTAGTCCGAGCTCGTCTTCGAAAAATTTCTAAGATAATATATGTGCGATCATAGATAGTTATTTCTAAAAATTTTTCTAAGGTGCGAATTTGCGAAGGGGTTAATTCATCGTTAAAGACAACAATATTGGTTTCAAGCGAAGCGATTAATGTTTTGATTTCTTCAAGTTTTCCTTTTCCAACATATGTAGTTGGATTAATACTTGGTAGGTTTTGAATAACTTCAGATACAACCGCAATTTCACATGCTTCGCATAATGAGCGTAGTTCACACATTTCTTGTGAAATATCCTCAGTTGTTCCCATTATATTCACACCGACGATTATTGCTTTATCTGTCATATAAATCTCCTTTTTAAAAAATTTATACATTATTATAACATAGATTTTGTAAAATAAAAAGATGCTCATTTTGAGCATCTTTTTTATAAACCACATTTTAATTGAGCATTACAATTGCTACATGTATTGCATCCACCGATATCGACGACTGTTCCTTCTAAGCATATTGGACATAAGTCACCAATTTCGACACCGATATTACGGTTAGATTTACTTGCATTAAAGCTAATATTTTCTTGTTCGCGAGGAACTTTCTTTTCTTCAACTTTAATACCCAAATCTGCAAGTTCGACTTGTTTTGGAAGGGCGTCTTCTTTTTTAAGGGTTAAGACTTGAGCATCGCGGCTTCCATCAACGTAGACTGTTCCACCTTTAGCCTTACCTTCATATAGTCGCATATAAACTTTTTCCACATCTTCAACAGTATAGTCACGTGGTGCGTTAACAGTCTTAGATATTGAAGAGTCAACCCAACGTTGAATAACGCATTGAATATCGGCATGTTCTTCTGGAGTAAGTTCCATTGCGGAGACGAAGATATCAGGCAAGTTATCATATGTATATTGTGGATTACGTTTCAAATACTCTTCTACAATCGGTGCGGTTACTTCCATATATTTACCTAAGCGACCACTACGATAGTATTTAAAGGCAAAGTATGGTTCAAGTCCAGTTGAAACACCAACCATTGTTCCGGTCGAACCCGTAGGTGCAATAGTTAACAAATGAGAGTTACGAATACCATATTTTAAGATATCATCGCGAATTTTTTGTGGCATTTGTTTCATGTAACCGGATTGAATGAATTTTTCACGGGAACCATATTGATCTAAGAATGGGAAACTTCCTTTTTCTTTAGCTAAGTTAATTGATGCTTGGTAAGCATTGGTTGCGATAAATTCAAACAACTTATCAACGAACTTATTCCCTTTTGGGCTGCCATAACGTAAATCGCAATGAATTAATAAGTCGTGTAATCCCATTACGCCAAGACCGATGCGACGCTCACCTAGAGCTTGACGGCGATTTTCTTCTAAAAAGTATGTTGTTTTATCAATAACATTATCTTGCATACGAACTGCGGTATGAATAGTTTTTTGTAATTTTAGCCAATCAACATCTTTATTATCATAATCAACCATATTTGCTAAGTTGATTGCTGCTAAGTTACATACAGAATACGGCGCAAGTGGTTGTTCACCACATGGGTTTGTACATACAACTTTTTGTCCATATCCGGTCGCATTCGTCATTTCATTAGCATTATCAATGAAGAAAATTCCTGGCTCAGCGGAATATGTTGCACAAAAGTTAATTAAATTCCATAATTCGCGGGCTTTAATAACTTTATGGGTTTTAACTCGATAACCCATTCTTTCCCATTCGCGAACGTCACCAATTTTATGCCATTTATCATCATAAGCAGCTTTTTCTCCTGGAGAATAGTTATCAATATCAGGGAAGCGTAATTCAAAATCTAAATCATTTTTGACTGCTTCCATAAATTCATTGGTAATGGCAACAGAAATATTGGCTCCGGATAAGAAATCAGGATCATTAACTTCATAACGGCCTTTTTGTGCAAGCAGTTCTTTAGCTCTTCCTAAGGTCTCTTTACTTACGGAACCAGGATTTTTATTTGCTAATTCGATGATTAACTCATACATTTCAATTTCTTCATTGGTTAATGGAATAAATTTTAGTTTGTTTTTAGCTTCTTGAATAATAGTTTCGTCTTGTAAGTTATTTATTAAGAATTGTAAAATGCGTGGATTTTGCATTTTACTAATAATAAATTCAATAATGTCAGGGTGCCATACAGCCAGCATAATCATTTGGGCGCCACGACGGCTACCACCTTGTTCTACAAGATGAGTTAATTGGGCTAAGTCATTTAACCAACTAACTGCCCCGCTTGATTTTCCATTAACCCCTTTAGCTAAGGTATTTTTTGGACGTAAAGTGGAACCATTAGTACCAACTCCGCCCCCGCGTGACATAATTTCCATGACTTGTTGACGATGAATACTAATGCCTTTACGAGAGTCTTCAATAAATGGCATAACAAAGCAATTAAAATATGTTACCTGCGCATTGCTACCAGCGCCGAATAAAATTCGTCCAGCGGGAACTAAATTTATGCTGCTTAGTTCATGATAGAATTCACTGACGGTATGAATAGTTTCACCGCTTCCCAAATGATTGGCAACTCGATGGCAAATTTGCTCATAGAATAATTCCATTGGTTTTTCAATTTCATTGCGTTTACGTCTAATAATACCATCTTTAGTTGCATCGGCTGCCATTGCGCGATATTCTTCTTCAAGCTGAATATAGACGTATTCATCGTTAATCCCCTTAACATATCCGATTCCCCGCGTTGGAAATTTTGGATCATGTTTAACAATACATAATACTAAATCGTCAATTGATAAAGTTACCAAATTAATATCTTTTTGGGCATAACGATCTAACATAACTAATCGTGACACACCACTAAATGATTTTTTCATGGTGTTGTCAATGAAAAATAAATGCGGGAAATGGTTACGAATGTCTTCGTTTATTTTTTGAATATATTTTTGGGAATACTTAACGTTATTCATACCATCTCTTGTCCTTTCTTGTAAAATTTTGCGACTTAACTAATTATACAATAATTTAAATAAAAAAAAAAGTAAAAATGAGAAATTAAAAACATTCTCATCATATACTTATTATAGCAAAGAGTTTTCTCTTATGGGAAGGAGGAGCACTATTTGTTTGAAAATTTAGGCGAAGATGTCCAAGAAATATTACTGGAATGTCAAAAAATTCAAGAGGAATTACACCTTGACTATATTGGAACAGAAGTCTTATTACTAGCATTGTATAATTATCCAAATTCAATTTGTAATTTTTTATTTAATGAGTATCTAATTACTGAAGATATGATAAAGAATATTATAAACAAATGTATTTTTTTACGTAAATACGAAATATATGAAAATAAATATACAAAAAAATTTATCGAAATAATTCATTTAAGTAATAAATTAAGTTTAGAAAGTAATAGTAAGGAAGTTAGTGATGAACACTTATTTTTAAGTATTTTAAAAACTAGATACACCACCGCTAGAAAGATACTTGAATTACTTGGCTTAGATATTTTAGAATTACAAAATGATTTTTATAATATTTTTAATTATTCAGAAGAACTTGAATATGATTTTTTAATTAATCTAACTAAACTTGCAAAACAAGATAAATTAAATCCCTTTGTTGGGAGAACGAAATATTTAGAACGGTTGGAAAAAATATTATTTAAAAAACAAAAAAATAA
>LFRX01000041.1:31169-51795 GCA_001512985.1 Acholeplasmatales bacterium DTU056 | reverse complement strand
TTTCAAACCTCAATACGATATTTTATTCATCGATGAAATTCATAATATTTTAGGAGCAGGTAGTAGTGAAGGTAGTCTTGATTTAGCCAATATCTTAAAACCATTTTTATCTCGTTCTAATATTAAATGTATTGGGGCAACTACGTTAGAGGAATATTATCAATACTTTGAAAAAGATAAGGCACTAGCAAGACGTTTTCAAAATGTATATGTAGAAGAACCGTCTAAAGAAGAAACATTAGAAATTTTAAAAGGAATAAAAGAGACGTATGCTAGTTATCATCAAGTAGATGTATCCGATGAATTATTAGATTATATTATTGATGCGACATCGATTATCCATACTCGTAAACTACCTGATAAAGCTATTGATGTTTTAGATGAATCACTCCTTTTAGCAAAAAGTTATCCTCAAAAAACACTTACAACGCGCTTGATTGATGAAGTAGTATTTAGTTTTTTAGGATTAGATTATGAAAAAATAATTATGAATTTGCAAAAAAATCTTTATTTTAATCATTTAAAAAAATACTATTTTCGTTATTTGTTAAATGTTAATTTAAAAAAAACTATTATGAATGTGGAATGTTTTAATATGCAAACCAAAGAACTATTACTTAAAGATCTTCAAACAGTATTTGAATTAAAAGATGAAGTAGTTTATAATCTAAATTTATCTGAATATCAAGAAGTACATACGATATCATTACTTTTAGGAGCACCACCGGGTTATGTTGGATTTGATCATGGCGGAGAATTTACTAAACATATTTTAAAGTTTCCAGTGTCAATCATTATTATTACAAACTATGAATATGCTCATGAAAAAATCAAAAAGCTCATTATGGATATTTTAAATGATGGTTATATTAAAGATTATCAAGGACGTGTCATTTCCTTTACTAATTCTTTTTTTATTTTTGTAAATTCAAGTAAACAGAAAGCTAAAATAGGATTTAATAATCAAGTAGATACTTTTGAAAAACTCCTTCTAGAAATTGATGAAGTTTTATATGATAATCCATTAGACATCAAGGAATTATCACCAAATGATTACACCAAATATATTACGAAATTAGCTGATTTTGGATATCAAATTAATCTAGAGATTGATAATCATTATGAAGACTTAACTACCTTTTTAGAAGAAGAACTAGCCAATATTTTCCAAAAACAACCAGTTCATCCGATTACGATTTCCTATTGTCCAAAACAAAAAAAATATATTTTACAATAAAAAATACTATCAAGTGTAAAAAACTTGATAGTATTTTTTTCTAAACAAGACATTTTTTTATCAAAAATAATCATAAAGTGTGTTGTTTGTGCTATTATTTTTGCGAATATTTTGTTATAATAAGTATAAGTAATAAGGGTGATGCGGAATGAACAAACATTTACAAAGAAAACATCGATTAAGTAAATCAGAAAATGAACATTTATTGAATATTTTTGATGAACGCTATTTTCTAAAAGTCGGTGTTATTAATTTAAGTAGTTTCAAAAAACTTCTTTCCGAAAAAATCGTTAAATTATCAGATTTAATTCGTCTAGAATACTATCAAGATCCTTCTTTTTTTTCTAAGATAATATATTTATATAATCTTGCTAAGAAGGATAAAACTATTCAATTATATTTAAGTTATGGTTTATTAGTATGGCCAAATGAACAACATGCCCAACAATTTTCTCCGATATGTTTAGTTCCGATTCACCTTTATTTCTTAAATGATCAAATTTATGTTCAAAGAACATCGGGGGTAATTGAAAATTTAATTTTAATCGAAAATTTAATTAAACTAGATAAATCATTTTATCCATTAAATGAAAAACTACATAATATTTACTCGCTAGATCGATACATTTTAAGTTTTAAGAAAAATCATGAATTTAAAGTTCATTTAGATAGTTTTATCACTTTTGGTTACTTAGAACAACAACAATTATTCTTAAATCACCAAAAATTTCATATTGATAAAAATATTACTAATCAAATTAGCGAGAAACATTATTTACAATCTGAGGAATATGGAATTAATTTATTCCCGTTAAACTCTATTCAAAAAAATATTTTAGCTCAAGCTGTGGCTGGATATAGTTTTGGAATTGATGGAATCTTAGGAACTGGAAAAACAACCACATTGGTTAATGTGGCAGTAGATACCTTGTATCGTGGTAAAAGAGTTTTGTATGTTTCCAATATAGATAATACGCTAGAAAAAATAGAAGATCTAGTCAAAGAATTTCGAATAAATCATTTTGTATGTAATCTTACTAAAAATTCGTTAAGTTTTTCAGTAGGCGAAATTAATTATTTAGAAAAAGAAAACTTTGTTTCTAAAGAAGTAGTTACTAATTTAGCTAAAAATTATCAATTTATTGAAGAACTTGAAAGAGCAGTTTTTTCACGTATTCGTAATAATCGAGTTTTGGATACCTTGACTTATCTTGCAAGTTTAAAAGAGAATTATCAATTATTAAATATTCCATGGGCAAATAATTTATATAAACACGAATATTTAGAAATATATAATAGTTTAGTAAAAATTGAAAAAAACTTGCTTCGCTTTCCAAATTTCAAACAAAGCATCTGGCAAAACATTCCTTATGCCCACACAATAAAATATCCGAATCAAGTTATTACGCTTATCTATAAAATGCATAAGTACTATCGAAATTTAGAAAACTTATGTCAAGAATTAATTACAACCTTTGGTTTTAAAGAATTTAATTCCTATATTAAAATGCGTGAATTAATTAACATTTTTGATGCCTTTAAAAATACAAAATATCCATCAAATTGGATCGATAATAATTTTGCGAATTTCTTTTTAGCCCAAGAATATTTTCCGACATTTAAAAAACAATATGATGAATATTATACAACATATAATGATATAAAATATTTATATTCTCTTGAGACTATAACTGTTAATTTTGATGAAATAATTCAAAATTTATGTGGGACATATTTTACAAAAGATAACTTAGAAAACATTAATCGTATTATTGATAATCGTTTGAATTTATTAATTCAAGTTCATCGTTCAAACGAAATAATTGATAATTTTTCAAATATTATTTCTGAATTACAAAAAACATTAAAATATGATTTTGCTTTAGATGAAAAAGTATTCGATGATTTAAATAATTTGTATTTATATATTGCTAATAATGCTTATCATCCAAATTGGATAAAAATAAATACCTTACATAAATTATATCGAACTATTGATGAAGTCAAACAAATTATTACAAAAATTACTAAATATGAACAATATGTTCAAGAGTTTTTACATAAATATCCGAAAGTAAATATTAATTTAATTGATTTAAATAATGATTTAACAATATTAATTAAGCGTCAAAAAAATAAATCATTATCACTTAAAGAAAAAGTTATTATTCACAAGTATCATAATCATCCAATCGAAGAAGCAATTCATGATGTAAAGACTATTGTTGATTTAGCTAATCAACATGAAATATTATTACAACGTTATTTAGAATTAACCTCATTTAGTTATTCTAAAGATTTTAATATCATTGACAGTTTAGAAAATTTATATAATTTACAAAAAAATTTATCACACCCAGAACATCTAGAAATTTTTAAAAAATACTTACAAACTCGTACGCAAAAAACAAATTTAATTTATGGCCAAGCCAATCCTTTAAAAGAGTTTTCTGANNGAAGATTTTGTTAAATCATTAAGTCAAATTAAAGAAATTAATAAATATTTAAATAATTTTTACAGCACATATGACGAATTTATTATATCAACTAATTTAATTGATAAAAAAATCTATTTTGAGGATATTGTAAAATTACAAAACTTAACAAGTAAACTTATTGAATTAAAAAATGATTTTTATAATAACTCTCATTATTCAACTTACTTTGGGATGTTATATGACTATGAAAGAACTAATATTTTAAAATTACAAACTAGTTTAAAAAACTTTCAAAATTATTTAAATTGTTTTATTAACTTAGATTATGCTAATAAATTTTTTGAAGAAAATTATCATAACAAATTGATTGAATATTTGAATTTAATTTTAAAAAATATTGAAGAAATTGATGAGTTAATCAAACTATACACTAAACTTTTTGTCGATCGCATTTCCACATATTACTACAATGATTTCAAAGATGTAATTACTTATTTGGAAAAATTTTTATCTTCTAAAGATGAGTTGGTGTTATACCTAAATATTACAAATGAAATTAAAGTGTTGTTAGAGTATCGTGCCGATGATTTAATTGAGTACATAACTGATATAAATCAAAATAGTAATCTATCAGAAAATTTTAAATATACATATAACTATTATTTATATCAAGAGTTTTGCAATAAATATCCATATGTATTAAATACTAATGCACTTAATCAAATTCTAGATGAAACTGTTACTTATGAAAGACAATTATTAAATTTAAATACTAATCAAGTTAGCCATAAAATCATTAATGATTATGACATTCCTAAGTTATCATTAAAAAAAGATTCTTTATCATTTATAGACTTTATTCAAAAAGCTCAAAATGATTATCGTTTAGTATTATGTGACACTAAAATTTTAGATCAATATTTAGACATTCGTAAATTTGATTTAGTAATTATCGATGATGCTCATATTTCTCATGCCAATGCATATAAATATGCACTTAGTGGAAAACAGGTAATTGTTGCGGGGAATAGCGAGCATAGTTCATTAGTTAAAATGAACTTAATTTCTCAAATTCCTAAAGAAAGTGTTATTACTTTAACTCATCGTTATTTACCAATTCCAAAAAATATTTTTGATCTTCGTCATAACTTAACTGGATTAATCCCAAATGATTATTTTGCTAATCAAGGGGTAGAAATTAGTAATACCAATATAGAACAGTTCATTCGAGAAAAACTTTTAGAAAATATTAATTATAAGTTTAATGTGTTTGTATATGAACAAGCAAGACAAATGCAAATATTTGATAATTTAATAAAAATATTCAAAGAGAATCATTATTCAAAAAGTCAAATTATTGATTTATTAACTAAAAACATTAATATTGTTAATTTAGAGCAACGCTTAATTATTGATGCTGATTATAATTTGGTAATTGTAGATGAGTATAGGGATGATTTTGAATTATCAAATGTTAATCGTATGATTAGTGATTTATTTACCGTTAAGGAAAAAGTAATTATTTTTGATGCTAATAATTTATTAGGACAAAAAGTTTCAAATAGATTTTTAAGCAAGTTGCAACTACAATTAAACGAGTTAGAAATTACTTATAATGAACATTTATTACAAATCAACTTGATGGAAAAATTAAAAGAGCAATTTGCTCGTTATGACATTAGTTTGATTGGATCATATCATGATTTGAATTTAGTATTATTAGCTGATAATCAATTATATGGATGTATTATTTACTGGGATAATAATAAAATTAACTATCAAACCTTAGAACAATACCGCACCATATATCAACAATACCGTAAATATCAATGGAAAATATATTTGATATGGATTGTTGACTTAGTAAGAGACTTTAATAAAACTGTAGAAAGAATTGCTAAGGAGATAGGGAGAGAATAATGGCAAAAAAACGTGGAAGTAAAAGCAAGTTTTTAGAGTTTACAAGAACAGTCAAGCAAAATCAATTTCGATATTTATATATTCGAAATAAACTTGCTAAACTAAAAGAAGAAGGAATTGATTTAAGTACTCAAGGGTACTTAGGACAAACTCTATTGCATATCGCAGTTAAACTGCGTAATTTGAAGTTATTAAATATTTTTATTAAAGCCGGAGTTAATTTAGATGTTGCTAATGAAATGGGGGAGACCCCCCTTCATTTAGCGGTAATGAATAATGAAATTAAATTATGCAAAGCTTTAATTGAAAATGGATGCGATATTAATATAGGTGGTGAATTAGAACAAACACCTCTTCATATGGCAGTTATCAATGGAAATTTAGAAATGGTGAAGTTTTTAATAAATTCAGGAGCCGATTATATGCTAATGGATGAGAAAAATAATCTTCCAATTGACTATGCCATTGATGAAGGGGATGTTGAAATTATTAAATATTTTTTAACAATCCAAGAGGTAAGTGATGAACGAATGGAAAAAATAAATAAAATCTTGGAAGCAAAGCAGGTGTAAAATATGAATGGTGTTTTTGAAATAATTAAAGAATATACAAATAAATTTTCTAGATGGGGGATTGTCCGTCTAACTATCGATGTTTTATGTTTGGTGGCAATTATAATTATTTTATTTAGATTATTACAACGCCGTGTCAAAATGGGAAGAGTCTTTTTAGTAGTAGTAGGATTTTTATTAGTATATTTAATTGCTTTTACCTTTCAATTAAAAATTGTGTTATCAATATTACAAATTATCTTATTTTGGAGTGTCGGAATATTAATTATTGTTTATGATCAAGACATTAAAAAAGGCTTAGAAAATATTTTCCATTCCAGTAAAGGTAGTGGAACATTTACTGATGAACAAGAAAAACAAAATTTAATTAAAGTAATAGAAGGAGCAGTTGAATATTTATCTGAACGAAAAATTGGCGCACTAATTACCATCGAACGACAAGATAGTTTGAATAGTTTTATCGAAAAAGCAATTGAAATTAATGCTATCGCTTCTCAAGAGTTATTAACAACCTTGTTTTATCCAGGTACGGCGACTCATGATGGCGCAGTCATAATTCGTAAAAATAAAATTATGTGTGCGGGAGCATATCTTCCATCAACGGAAAGATATGATGTTCCAAAGACTTTAGGGACTCGTCATCGTGCTGCAATCGGTATTAGTGAACGTTATGATGCCATCACAGTTGTTGTTTCAGAAGAAACTGGAACAGTATCAATTGCCATCGCTGGACAATTAGAGCGAGAAGTTTCTTTAGAAAAAGTCAATAAAATATTAGAAAGTTATTTAGCGGTAAAATAAATTGTTTGTGGAATATTGCCGTTATTGCATTCAGTTTTTGAATATGATATAATTAAAAAAAATAGTGCTTGGATGTGAGACCTTGAAAATTGCATTAATTGCTCATGATAAAAAGAAACAACTAATGATTGATTTTGTAAAAACTCATAAAGATTATTTTAAGAAGCATATTTTATATGCTACGGGAACAACAGGACGTTTAATTAATGAACATACCAGTTTATTTGTTCATTGTTGCAAATCCGGACCGCTTGGCGGTGATCAAGAAATTGGTTCAATGGTCGCTAATGGACAAATCGATATGGTAATTTTCTTTAGAGATCCATTAACTGCTCAACCACATGAACCAGATGTTAGTGCATTATTGAGATTATGTGATGTTTACAGCATTCCGCTGGCGACTAACCCAGGCACAGCGAATTTAATAATCGAAAAAGGAGTTAACCTATGAGTCAATATTTAGATATTTTAAAAAATGCTATATCAAATCCACACAATTTATTTATTTTAATTTTGGGAATTAGTTTTGCTTTCTTATTACTATTTGACTTAATCACTACGAAAAAATTCCCTTTCATCGGTTCTATTTTATTTTTGATTATTATCTCCTTTAGCGCAATCTATGCTTTTAAACCTACACTAATCCCATCAGTTATTATTGATTTTCTAACAAAACGTTATCAAACTGTCAAAATGGCAGTTACTGTTTGGATGGGATACTTTTTGGTGATTGCGGGAGTATGTTATGTTGTAAAAGTATTAGGAATTAAACGTCGAAATGCCCAATTTGTAAAAAGACTATCGTATTTACCTGTTGAATTACTTTGGGTTGTTAATCGTAAAGGACGTATGACATTTGAGAAAAAGTCTACCGAAACTTTAGCATTATCTAATCGCAAAGTTAAAAAAATAACTGTTAATGACGAAGAAATTGCAAGACACAAACTATTTAAACATTTAAATAATTTAGAAGATGTGACAAATATTGAAATTAAAGTTTTTAATAAAAATAATGAAGTAAGAGAGATTGATTTAATTAAGCGAAATATTTATGATAAACACAACTATTATAATGGTTATATTTTATATTTAAATAAAGAACAAGAAAGCCAACCAACATCAGTTACTGTATATGAAATCATCCATCCAATAAAAATTGATATAATTAATAGTTTTGATGAACCGATTGCGTATGTGGATTTAGTTAAGAAAACTATTTATTTAAATGATCAAATGCAAGAATTATTAGAAACTAAGGATAATGTTATCAGTGAAGATGAATTTGTGAAATATATTGTTTTTGAAGATATAAAATTTTATCAACAAGATCAACCATTTAAAAATATCTTCCGTATAAATGTTAAAAAACAAATTATATGGTTTGAAGGAACTAAAGATCCAGATCATCGAGAAATGATTATTCGTAGAACAAGTGTAATTAATTACCGTAATAAATTGAAAGTTAAAAACCATAATGACTTAGAAAATGATATTCGTAAATTATTACATGAAAATAAAGAATTTGGTTTAATCACAATTAGTTTTGTAAATATTATTGAGAAAGCCAAAATTCCAAATCATGATGCGAATGCTTTAGTTAATTCAATTATGTCACAATATTTTAAAAACTTACTTGAAGGATATTTACGTGACAGTGTTACTGTTTACCAATTAGGAAATATTGAATTTGGGTTATTAGTTAATAATCCGACTACATTTGATATTTTGACTAAGGAGATTGGAGAAGGGGTAGAGCATTTTAGAAAAACAGTATATACAATTAATAATATTACTATCGAAGTTGATTTGGCCTTAGGTGTAGTATCATCTAAAGGTGTAGAAAACTTACCGGCTGAAGATATTATCACTGCAAGTTATGAAGTGTTACTTCAAGCAACTGATCCAAATTATCCAAATAACTATAGCATTTACTATCCACAAACCCAAACAGTTAAAGAATATCGTTTAGAAGATTTTGATATTGATTTAAGTGAAAGTTTCTTAGAAAAATTTAAACTAGATGATGAATAAGCAAACTTTAAAACAACAAATTAGAAAAAAATATTTACAAATAAGACATACTTTTCCCAATAAAGAACAAATAACTCTAACCATAAATGATTACTTAGAAAAGTTTTTAGAACCTTATCAAAGGATAGCGTTGTATTATCCGATTAATAATGAAGTAAACATTTGGCCGGTTGTCAAAAAGTTATATCAACACAAAGATATTTATTTACCAGTCACTAATGAAGTTTTAGTGTTTCGTAGACTAACTGATATTAATCGATTAGTTATGGGAAAGATGGGAATTTTAGAGCCGACCGGCCCTAAAATTAATAATATTAATGATTTAGAAGTAATTGTAATTCCAACAATAGCTATTAGTCCTGGAGGATATCGTTTAGGATATGGCAAAGGATATTATGATAAATGTTTGGATGGGTATTGTGGAATAAAGGTTGGAGTAATTTATAGTTTTCAAATGTGCGAGATTGAATATAAAGAAGAGCACGATTTGAAATTTGATATCATTATTTCCGAAAAGGGATATCAAAAAATAGGTGAATAAAATGTTTGATTGTGTATTGTTAATTGCAGGGAGAGGAACAAGAACAAATTTAGATTATAACAAGGCTTTTTATGAAGTAAATAAAAAGCCTTTATATATTATGGCCTTAGAACAATTTTTAAAGTCATCATACTTAGAAAAAATGATTGTGGTAGCCGCAAGCGAAGAAATTGATAAGGTTCATACCCAGTTACAAAACTACCCCCAAGAAAAAGTTATTATTGTTTCGGGGGGAAAGATGAGACAAGATAGTGTTTATGAAGGAGTTAAGCTAGCAAAAAGTCCGTACGTTTTAATTCATGACGGTGCTCGCCCGTTTATAAAACTGGAAGATATTGAAAAAGTCTACCACGCTGCTGTTCTTCATCAAGCTGCCGTTTTAGCTACACCCCTAACACAATCAATTAAAGAAGTAAAAAATGATTATATAGCTAAATCTATTTCAAGAGAAAATATCTATCTTACCCAAACACCACAAGCCCTAAAAACAGATTTATTCTTAGAATGTTTAAATAAAGCCTACCAAGAAAACTATTATGGTACGGATGATGTGGAATTAGTTGAGAAGTTTTCTAATGTTAAAGTAAAAATTGTTTTAGGAAGTACTGATAATATTAAAATTACTACTCCATTTGATTTGAAAATTTTATCGTTATATGAGGAACAAAGTATGTATCGAATAGGTCATTCCCATGATACACATCGCTTAGTGAAAAATCGTAAATTAATCTTAGGTGGAATAGAAATTCCACACTATTTAGGACTATTAGGACATAGTGATGCCGATGTGGTATTGCATGTAGTTTCAGAAGCAATAATTGGGGCTTTAGGAAAGGGAGATTTAGGAACTCATTTTCCTGATACTGATCCACAGTATAAAGATATTGATTCAAAAATCTTAGTTCAAAAAGCCTATCAATTAGCGCGAAATGAAGGTTATAAAATCAACAATTTAGATTTAACTGTTTTTTTAGAAAAACCAATTTTAAAACCTTATATTACCGATATGAAAAAAAATATTGCTAAATTATTAGAATGTGATGAAAATCAAATTAATCTAAAAGCAACCCGTGGAGAAGGATTAGGATATATTGGTGCCGAAGAAGGAATTAGTGCTGAATGTGTAGTATTGTTAGTTAAAGAATAAAAAAGAAGTGCGAAAGTTAAAGATTTCGCACTTTTTATGTTCGATAATCATCAACCCGTAAGGCTTCTTGAACTTTGGTTTTTTGTGTTGAATCGCGGGAAATATTTTTCAAAGTAATATTTACTCGTGGATAAGTCTTATTGTATAACACTAAATCTCGTAATGATACTACTCCTAGAACCTTATCCTCATCATCAACAACCATAATGCGTCGCACTTGACAAGCACCCATTGTTCTCATTGCTTCCCCACAATCCGCATAATACTTTATCCTGATACAACGTCTTGTCATAATATCTTCAACTTTAGTATCTAAAGAACCATCTTCTGAAATTAACCTAACCACGATATCTCGATCAGTAACAAATCCTAACGGTTGATTATGTTCGTTTACAATGACCACGCCCCCAATATCGTATTTCTTCATTAGCTTAGCAACATCACGAACTTTTGTATCAGGAGAACATGAGATAAGGTCTCGTTTTATCAAATCACCAATAACCATTGATTAACACCTCAGTTGTTAGTATTGAGTAGAATCAAAAAATTATACATATAAAAAATGTCTCATCAGTATAATGTAATACTAGGTGAATTGAATGATTAGTAAATATAAAAAGTTTAAAATATATTGTGTATTTTTTACAGTTGTTTTTTTGACTGTAACAATGATTATATTTATAAGTGGTTATTTTAGTACTCGTGTCGATTATTACATTGCACAAAAAGTTAAATTACAATCTAACTTTCTATTTGAGCAAGCTATTCGGGATGCCGTTATTCCCAATGTGGATATTAATAGTATTTTAATATTAAAATATAGTGAGGGCGAAGAAAAAAAGATTGACAATGTAATTGTGAATACTAAAGAAGTAAATAGCATTATGTCAAAAACATTAGAAGTAATAAATGACTTATTTCTTCAAATTGAAAATGGAATAGCTTTAAATGAATTAATTCTTCCGTTAGGGGTTGTTATTAGTGATACATTATTTCAAAATATGGGTCCTAATATAAAAATTAAAGTTCGTCCTGTCGGTTCATATAAAGTTGACTTAATTACAAGTGCGGAAAGTTTTGGCATTAATAATAGTATCTTGCAAGTTCTTTTAACTCTGCAAATTGATTTTATAACTATTATTCCATTTAATTCCCAAGTTATTTCAGTTGATTTAAATATTCCTTTAGTAATTGAATTTATACAAGGTGTTGTTCCACGATATTATTATTATTTACATAATTATGATCCTGGACCATCAATACCGGAAATCGAGTAATTAATAATCATATTTATCCCATAAAATGAAAAAATGGTGTATAATATAACTGCCCATAAGTAATAATATATGACGAAAGGTTGATTCTATGGAAAAACAAGAACAAGAACGCCGCATCAAAGATATTTTAACTAAAATAAGACCGTATCTTCAACGCGACGGTGGCGATGTTGAATTCGTGCGTTTTGAAGATGGTATAGTGTATTTGCGAATGATGGGGGCTTGTGTAGGGTGTATAAGTATAGATGTAACTCTACGCGACGGGATTGAAACAATTTTACTAGAGGAAGTCGAAGGCGTAATTGGCGTCGAATTAGTCGACTAATGAAGGCCAAAGCCTTCTCTTTTTTTATAGAGGTCTTTAAAAGGGTTTTAATTTATTTGACTGAAACCGGAAATGTGTTATAATATACTTAGGATTTGTATTAAATTGAGAGGTATCAAAATGATTAAAAAAGGTGCAATCGTCTACGGTCGCATAACCAATATACTCGGTTATGGTGCTTTTGCCGTAGTAGAAGATTATGATGGCTTAATTCATATTTCTGAGTTTTCAGATAATTATGTTCGTAGAATAGAGGATTTTGTAGAAGTGGGGCAAAGGGTTAAGTTAAAAGTATTAGATGTTGATGAAGAAAAGAAACAATTAAAACTAAGTTACAAAGAATTAAACAAACCTCGTGGAATAAAAGGAAAAATTCCAAAATATCAAATAGGATTTAAAACCCTTCGCGATGCTTTAGATCAATTTGTACAAAATGAATTAGAGGGGGAAAAAAATGAGGTCCGTTAAGCTTAATTATCAAGGTGTGTTAAACTTTATCAGTAAAGACGAAATCAATTCTTATAAGGAAAAAACTGAAGAGGCATTACAAAAGTTAATCACTAAAACTGGCTTAGGAAATGAATATTTGGGCTGGCTTAATTATTCTAATACTATAACTGATGAAGAAATTGACCGAATTAATCAAGTAAGTGATAAAATAAAACAAAATAGTGATGTTTTAGTCGTGATTGGAATTGGCGGTTCCTACCTAGGTGCAAAAGCCGCGTTAAGTATATTAAGAGACTATTATCCTACGCAAAATGGAATTGAAGTTATATTTTTCGGAAATAGTTTTTCTAGTAATTATGCATATGAAGTATTACGCTATCTAGAACATAAAGAATTTAGTGTTAATGTTATTTCTAAATCAGGAACAACGACTGAAACTGCGGTTGCTTTCCGAATAATTCGCAGTATTCTTCACAAAAAATATGGTTCGAAGGCGAAAGAAAGAATATATGTTGTTACAGACGAGTATAAAGGGGCGTTAAGAAAACTAGCCAATAAAGAAGGATATGTTTCTTTTTCATTACCGAACGATGTAGGTGGAAGATATTCCGTATTAACTTCGGTTGGATTGTTACCTATGGCCGTAAATGGGATCGATATCAAAAAAGTAATTCAAGGTGCTAAAGACGCTCAAAATTATTTAATTAATGCGCCATTTTGGGAAAATGATGCATTATTATATGCGGCTATTCGAAATATTTTCCACCAAAACTATCGCAAAGATATCGAAGTATTAGCTTCATTTGAACCAAATTTTACGTGTTTTGGAGAATGGTGGAAACAATTATTTGGCGAGTCAGAAGGGAAACATCATAAAGGGCTTTTCCCTACTACTTTAGTTTACTCGACTGATCTTCACTCTATCGGTCAATATATTCAAGATGGAAAACGAAATATAATTGAAACAATTATTTCTTTTGATAAAGTAAAATATGATATCCCAATTCCATATGAAAAAGATAACTTAGATGAATTAAATTATTTAAGTGATTTTACTTTATCAAAAGTAAATGAAATAGCTAGAGAAGCCACAATTATGGCTCATATTGATGGAGAAGTTCCTGTAATGGAAGTTCAAGTAGCCCACCTTGATGAATATACATTTGGATATTTAGTATATTTCTTTATGTTATCTGCAGCTGTAAGTGGATACTTATTAGGAGTAAATCCTTTTAATCAAGAAGGTGTTGAAGATTATAAGCGTAATATGTTTGCATTATTAAATAAGCCAGGATATGAAGAATTAAAACGAAAGTTGGAGGCTAGATTATATGAAAAAGATAATAATTAGTCTTTTTTTAATAGTCTTATTATTAACAGGATGTAACAACAAAGAAAATGATAAAATATTGCAAGACTATCCTAATATTAATGATGAACATCATGTTTATAAAGTTGCCACATATCACGAAGTAATTGATTTATTGACAAATAAAACTGGAGTAGTCATTTTTGGTTTTAGTACATGTCCATATTGTCAAGCCGTAATGCCGTTACTAAATCAAAGTGCGAAAGAAGTAAATTATAGACGAATTTTATATTTTGATATTTATGAAATGCGCAAAGATAAGACTGATGAATATTTAAATTTAGTAGAAATTATTACTAAACAAGTTGATGATTTAGCATATGATGAAGAAGGCACACCACGGATTGTTGTTCCAGATGTTTATTTTGTTAAGGATGGAACAATAGTAGCTCATCATATAGCAACATTTAAAGATGAAAATGGCAATTGGATTCGTAATTTATCCAATGATCAACAAGAAGAATTAAAAACTATTTATAAAAGTTATTTCCAATTAATCACTAACGAAAAATAACCGTTAAGGTTATTTTTTTTCATCTTAATAAATACAATTTATTAAGATGGGGGTTAAGATGGAAAAAAACGTCATTATTGTTTTGTTATTAGTATTGTTAGTCTATTATTTATCAGGTAAAAAAAAAGAACGCCCAACATTTTCACAGGATAATATTGTTATATATATAGATCCTGGCCATGGTGGACCAGATGGTGGGGCAAGTTTTAATGGTGTTCATGAAAAAGATGTTGTTTTAGAAATTAGTTTTTATTTAAAAAGTCTATTTGAGGCTAATGGTTTTAAATGTTATTTAACTCGTACTGGTGATTACGACTTGGCCCCAGAAATAAGTCAAAATCGGAAGCGTGATGATTTGCGAGCGCGGGCCAAGCTAATAAATGAGTCGGACGCGGATATATATTTATCGATTCATGCTAATAGTTTTACGAGTCCTAAAATTTATGGATCACAAACTTTTTATCAAGCTGATAATCTTGAATCCCGAAAACTTGCCACCTATATTTTAGATTCAATAAAAGAAAATCTAAAGAATACAAAACGTTATCCTTTAGCTATTACTGATAAATTCCTAATCGATAATGTTAATAAAATTGGATGTTTAGTTGAAGTTGGATATTTATCTAATCCAAATGAATTGCAATTATTAACTAATCCAGAATATCAAATGAAAATGGCTGCGGCTATTTATTTTGGAGTTTTAGAATATTTTAATAATCGTCATTTGTAAGTAAAGATAATAATGTGATATAATATTAATTGGTGTTTAAAATGGAAAAAGTATTTACAATAAAAAATGAACAAGAAATGATTAATTTTGGAAATATTATTGGAAAATTAGCCTTTCCAAATATGGTAATTTCTATAGAAGGAACATTAGGGGCTGGAAAAACAGTTCTAGCAAAAGGAATTGGACAAGGTTTAGGCGTTAAAGATGTAATCAATAGTCCTACTTTTACAATTATGAAAATTTATCATGGTCGTTTAACTTTTTATCATTTAGATGTTTACCGTTTATCTAGCGGTGAAGAAGATTTTGATTTAGAAGAATACTTCGAAAAAGATGGGGTTAGTTATATTGAATGGGGAAAAAATATATTAGATTTACTACCAAAAAATAGATTAGAGATTGTAATTGATATTAATGATGATTTGACGCGTGCAGTTAAAGTAAAAGCTTATGGAAGTCAATACGAAGCTTTTTTAAATGAGGTTAGTAAATATGAAAACTATGATTCTTGATACATCATCAAACGTTTTATATATTTCCTTTGTAATTGATAATAAAGAAATTTATAAAGTTGAACATATTGGAAAAAATGACCATTCTGATAATTTAATTCCGTTGATTAAAAAAGGGTTAATGGAAACAAATTTATCCATATTTGATTTTGATCAATTTATTGTTGGAATTGGTCCAGGATCATATACAGGAGTTAGATTAGCGTTAAGTGTTGGGAAAATGTTTGCCTGGACTGCTAATAAAAAATTATATACGATTAGTAGTTTAGATATTTTAAGTAGTGGCAAAAGAATAAGTGATGGAATATATGTTACGGCTTTAAAAGCTAAACGCGGATTTGTATATACTAATGTGATTGAACGGAAAGATAATAGCGAGAAATATTTAGTAACTGATACATATATGAGTGATGAAGATTTTACACAATTAGTAAATCAATTTCCTCAAGCAGTTATTATTAAAGATAATTATTTCTTTAATTTTGAAAATATTATTAACTCACCGTTTTTACAAGAACACCCTGATGTCCATTTAGTAGTACCTAATTACTTACGAGGAGCATTATGAAATATCAAATACGTCCAATGACAGTTGCGGATATTGAAGCGGTAGTAAAACAAGAAGAAGAAATTTTTGGAACTAGTTTAGGGTATGATATGTTATATACAGAACTTACTCTAAATGAGTTTGCTTTTTATTTTGTATTAGAAATCGAACAAGAAGTTCATGGATATATAGGAATGTGGCTTGTAGAAAATCGGGCGGAGATTATTAATTTTTATGTTAATACGCCTTATCAAGGATTAGGTTTTGGCAAAGAATTATTAGAGTTAGTTTTGGATTTATGTCAAAAATCTGGGGTCGAGTTTTTAAGTCTTGAAGTACGTAAAAGTAATTATCGAGCCAAAAACTTATATCAAAAATATGGTTTTGAATATGCTTTTGTTAGACCAAGATATTATTCGGATGGGGAAGATGCGGAAGTAATGGTGAAATATTTTGAGGTGAACAAATGATAGTATTAGGTGTAGAAACAAGTTGTGATGAAACTAGTGTAGCAATAGTCAAAGATGGTAAACAAGTTTTAGCTAACGTTGTCTTTTCACAAATTGCTATTCATGAAGAATTTGGTGGTGTTGTTCCAGAAGTGGCTAGCCGTCATCACGTCGGCAAACTAACCTTTGTGTTTGAACAAGCCTTACAACAAGCTCAATTAAACGCAAGTGATATTGATTTAGTCGCCGTCACTAGTGAACCCGGACTAATAGGTTCATTACTAGTCGGAATTATATCAGCGGAGGCTTTTGCTTTAGCTAATAATATTCCAATTATATATGTTAATCATTTAACTGGACATATTTATGCCAACTATTTAGAAAGTGATTTTTACTTTCCGATTATTGCATTAGTAGTTTCGGGTGGTCATACAGAACTAGTTTTAATGAGAGATCATTATGATTTTGAAATTCTTGGAAAAACAATGGATGATGCCGTTGGGGAAGCCTATGATAAAGTTGGACGAGTTATGGGACTTCCATATCCAGGGGGAAAATATGTTGATCAACTGGCTTTACAAGGAACTTTCCGTTATCAATTACCATTAGTTTATTTAGATAAGGATAGTTATAACTTTAGTTTTTCAGGACTTAAGTCGGCAGTAATAAATTTAATTAATCAAAGTAAAATGAAAAATGAAGAATTAAATTTAGCTGATTTAGCGGCGTCATTTCAAACAGTTGCAACAACAGTGCTAGTGGATAAAACTATCCAAGCTGCTCAAGAATACAATGCTAAACATATTATTGTGGCAGGGGGGGTTGCTGCTAACCGAGGGTTACGCAATTTAATGAAAGAAAAAGTTTCTCAACTTCCAGGTGTTGTTTTAACATTCCCTTCTTTTGAATATTGTACGGATAATGCGGCGATGATTGCTGTTAGTGGTTATTTCAAATATTTAAAAAACCAAACTAGGAATTTATAATTGATAAATTCCTAGTTTTTTATTTTTGTTTATGATAATTGATTTAAAATGATTTGTAAAAATACATAAAAAATGATATAATTATAAAAAAAGTAGTTTTATCCATCTTTTAGTAGGATTTTGGAGGATACTATGGATTTTTTGCGGCACTTTAATTTTGACTTTGTTATAATAACTGTTCTTTTATTTGGAATATTTTTTTATTTTTATCGCGGATTTGTTAAAAGTGCCATTCGTTTATTTCAATTAGGATTATTTTTTGTGGTTGTGGAATTGATTAATAAAAAGCTGGTATTATTAGCTGAGTTTCAAAAATTTAGTGCTAGCATCAATAAACTAATAAATAATTCTGCAAAAGTTTTTAAGATTAGTGAATTACCATCACTACTTTCAGTATGGATTATATATCTAATAATTTTTATTATCATATGGGCTATTATTAGTTTATGTAAGTTAATATTTCGCCCATCCGTTGAAAAAGAATTGACTCATAAACCAAAAATATATTCACGAATTTTAGGAAGTATTATTGGTTTTGTAAATGCATATTTAGCATTAGTATTAATTATTGCCTTAGGTTTTGATATTATTCCATATCAAAAAAAGGGGTTAACGAGAGTCTTTGTTGAGCAGTCATTAAAGATTAGTTCGTTTGAAAACTACAATTACTATCGTTTAACAATCAAAGATGAATATGATGATTTAAAAGAAGCGGAAGATTATTTAACTAACCGCTTGCTAACTAGTATCACAACCAAAATTTTTGCTATTGATAGTGAAATGCGTAATATTGAAAATGATTTTTTGGTCAATTTAGATATTTTAATTACCAGTTCAACGGCTAAATCCTTAATTAATGATCATCTTCCAACTACTAATTTAAGTGTTGCTGGATATACTAAAGCACTGCTTGCTAAAGCGGAAAATCAGAAAATATATCAAATTGTCCAAAGTGAAGAGGAAAATGCTCTAAGTACTAATCCACATTTAAGTCGGTTAGTTAGATACTTTACTTTTTTAGAACAAAATCAAATATATATAGAGTTATTATTTGCTTTTAATGAAGATTTAACAACTAGCAACTTAACAAGTTTATATAATTTTATTTTAGATGAAGATAATGGCTATCTACAACATTTTAATGAATTAAGTTTGGCATTAGAAGTATATCAAGGATTAAATCAGTGGATATATGACCAAGTAAAAGATGAAACTAGTGGAACTACTTATGAAGAAGTTATTGCCAATGTTTTAAAAGATCATCAAAAAACTCTTGCTCTAGCAAAGAAATTTCAAAACCACTATCAAACAAACTTTAATAATCCAAGCCTTAAAGTAATTGGTGAAAAATATAATTTTTTATTTAGACAATACGAAAAATATGCTAAACAAATTGAAACTATTAATCAAAATATAAATATTAGTAATAAAATCATCTTAGTCAAAACGTTTAAAGATCCAAGCAAATTTAAGTTAGTTCAAAATCCATTATTATGGGGATACTTTACTGATGTTATTGATGGTACTCCAAGTAATATGGATGAATTACAAAATCAAATGCATTTTATTTTGGAAATTAGAACGTATTATTATAAGTAATGATGTTCTCTCTTTTGAGGTGAGTTTATGGACCAAAACATTTCCCACCCATCTACTATCATGCTAAGAAGAAGTGATGCACCAACTATCAAGCAATATGTCTTAAATGCCAATAAGCAATGGGAAGAGGTCGATTTTCCGATATCGATTCCTGATGAAAAACCGGCTTATCAAGATGCTTTAGATCATTATTTAAAAGGAAATCCGTTTTCTCATAATTTAAATGAATCGGAATTTAAAGTTAATACCATTGAAGAATATTATGTCAAAGACAAAGACGAGTATATTTTACTTAGCGATTTAATGCGAAGTGGACAATACAGCCGAAGACAAAAACGGAAAATATTAAAAAGAAATTTTAATGAATGGATAAAATCATATAATAAAGAAAAATATGAAAGCGTGAAGGTTGCGGAATCGACTTTTACAATGATTGGTAAAATTTCCTTTCCACGCTTCGGATTCATAAAACAAATATTATTTGTGATGATGTTTGTTGTGATGATAAGCATCGTTTATCATGAAAATAATTTTGTTATTCGTTTATTTCGACCAAAAGTCGGAAACATTGTCCATAATTCACTAAATAGCTTTTTTGCTAATTACCAGTGGGCTCAAATAGCTATTAATATTTCTTTATATGCAATTATTGTAGGAATTCTTGTCCTTAAGTTTATTGACACAGTTCAAAATGAATATCGTAAAAACTACTATCGCACACAAAAAATGTTAAAAAATGCTAAGAACATTTTAAATCGCGATTTTCGCCGAAAAAGTCAAAGAGCGCGACGTTATTATTTAGCTAAAGTACTAAATAAACCAGATAAATATCCACCTCTACGCATGGACCAAGTGGGCGAATCTCGAATGACTTTACAAAGATTTAACAATGTCTCCAAACAAGTTGTCGTAAGTGGGGCCAAGATAAAACGCTGGAATTGGTTATTTGTTAGTCTTCGTTTTATCTTGATATGGACTTCGCTATTAGGCGGAATTGGTTTATTAGTATTAACAATTTATCAAATTATTAAAGATTTCCTTTCATAGGAGGTGGAAGAAGTGTTAAAAGAAAACGAAAAGAAAGAACAAGCAACAAAAACAACTTCGAAGAGAAAAACCTCATCAACTTCTAAAGCAAAACAAGTTGCTACCAAAAAAGATAAAGAAACAAAAGTTTTAGA
>LFRX01000041.1:24179-31151 GCA_001512985.1 Acholeplasmatales bacterium DTU056 | reverse complement strand
AAAACAACTCTAGATTCATCCACCGGCAAAATTGATAACTTACAAAAACTACGCGAACAAATCTTTGCGCAAAAACGCTTAGAACGCGAGTTAATGGAAAAAGAGGCCAAAAAAGTCAAAGAATTAGATGAAAAAATTGCTAGCCGTATTCCTGGTTACACTGATGAATTGGTATATGAAGTTGATGAGAATTTAGCATATCAATTAGAACAAGAAAACAAAGAATTATTAGAAAAAATTGAACAATTAGAATATAAATATCAAACTCTTTTACACAGTAAATATAACAATATTGATATATTTGATAAAAATACTTTAGAAATCTCACCAAACTTTTTAGAAGCTTTACAACGTGATTTAAATGCAAACATTTTAGACGAATTTTCTCAAATGCAAAAAGAATTGCAAGAGATAAGAAGTATTTATCAACAAAAAGAACAAAGTGATTTGCTTCTAAAGAAAAAAATTGATGAGTTTCAAAATATTTACTTTAAAAAACAACAAGAAGTTGATCGTTTGAAAACACAAATAGAATTTTTAGAATCTTCTATTCCAGAATTAAAAGACACGTTAAAACAAAAAGCTGAATTAGAAGAAATTAAACGTTTATTAGACTTACAAATTTTAGAATCTGAAAAATATTTAAATCAAATCAAAGAGTATGAAAAGCAAATTCAAGAATTAAAAGAATTGAATATTAAACAGGCAGCAGAAGAAAAAGAGTCAATTTCTAAATTAGAAAAGACAATTGTTGGGTTAAATGAGACAGTTTCAAAATTACAAATTGAAAATGAAAAATTGTCAAAATTACAACAAGAAAATTTAACTTTACAAGAAGAAATTAATAATTTACAAACTCAATTAAGACAAATTACTCCAAGTCCACAACTTGAAAAAGAATTCAAAGAATTACAAACATCATTTAATAAATTACAAACAGCATTTGACAAACAAGAAAAAGAATTAAAATCTTTAAAAACTAAAAACCAAACTCTTACGCAAAAAAATATCGAAAAAGATTTAAAAATAAAAGAATTAGAATCTAAGTTAGCTAGTTTAGATAATATTGAACAATCACTACAAGAAAAAGATAACGAAATTAATAACTTACAAACTTTATTACAACAACATCAAGAAACTATTACGCAATTACGCGATGTTGAATTAGTTAATATTCATAAGCAACTTGAAGAAAAAAATCTTGAATTAACTAATGTTCAAACTGTTTTAACTAGTAAAGATGAAGAACTTACTAAATTACAGGATGAATTGCAACAACATCAAGAACTATCACATAAATATAACGAATTAACTCAAGAAGTTGGACGATTAACCCAAACAATAGATGAATTACAAACTGAAAAAGAACAATTAGTTATCAAACAAACCAATCTAGAAACAACTTTGACAAGTAAAAATCAAGAACTTGTTAATTTACAAGAGCAATTAAATAAATATCAAAACTTAGAAAATGAAAATGTGCAATTAATTAATGAAATTAATCAATTAAAAGAACAATTGAGTTCATATCAAAAATTACAAGANNACAAATTAAAATTTTAAAAACTGATAAAGAACAATTACAAATAGAGTTAACCGAATTACAAGAAAATACTATTCAACCAATGATGGCTGAACTTCAGAAAAAAGATGATGAAATTACTGCTTTACAAGAAAAAATAACACTTATTGAAAATGAAACGGTTAGAAATTATGAAGAAGAGCTAGAAGCAAAAGACCAAGAAATTTTATATTTAAAAAATGAAGTCAGTCGTTTAGAAAATCATATTCAGTCTTTAGAAGAGAAAATTGATACTAGTGATAATGAATTACAAAAACAATTAGAAAAAGTTACAAATGAAAATGAAGAACTAAAAGATAAAATTTATGTTCAAGAATTAGAGATTGCCGATCAAAAAGAATATATTGAAAATCAATCCCAATTATTGTCTGCATTACAAGATCGTTTAGCCGATTTAGAAGAGGAAAATTATAAATTACATCAAACATTAAAAGAATCAGAAGAAAAGGCCCGTTCTTGTACAGAGTCTTTGGAATTAAAACGCGAAGCCTTTACTTTCTTAGAAGAAAAAGTAGTTTCTTTAGAACAAGAAGTTACATCATTAAAAGATACATTAGAAAAAGTAACAGTAGAAAAAGAAGAACTGCTAAAAACGTTAAATAGTCGTGAAGAAAAAATAGCGTCTTTACAAGAAGAAATTGCCATCCTATCTACTAATATCACTTCTGAAAGTGAAGAAAGTAAAAAATTTGAAAGTTTGTTAGCGAAAAAGGATGAACAAATTAAGACATTAACTGAGCAAAATGAACAGTTAATGAGTGAAATTAATCAAATTAAACTTAATAGTTATGAAATTGAAAAAGGCTTTAAAGAGCAAATAGTTTCTTTACAAACTGAACTTGCTAATCTTCATACACAACATAAATCAGAAATAATGCGTGAAAAAGAACATTATGAAAGTTTAATTGTTAGTTTCCAAAATCAAATTAATCAAGAGCGCTATAATTATGAAGAGGCTATTAAACGTTTAGAGCAACGGATTAATGAATTAGAACAATTTGAAACTCAAAAACGCCATTTATTACAACAAGAAGCCCTTTATAAAGCTGAAATTGAAGCTAAAAATCAAGAAATCAATAATTTAAATGAGCGTATTAATGAACTTGAAAAGAAAGTTGTTGATCGTGATTCGTTACAAAATTTAGAACGTCAGATTCGCGAAATTATGATGCTTCTAAATGAAACTACTTATAAGAAGTTTGAAACAACCCCTCTTTATACACCATACTATACTCCATATCATATTCCACCAGTATATCAGGATCAATCAAGTGATAATAAATTAGAAGCATTAAAGCAAGAATTTCAACGAGAATTAGCTTTACGTGATCAATTGATTAATTTATTGCGCGAAGAACGTAAGCAAACCGTTGAACATGATAATACGCAATATTTAATTGAAATTAGTAATTTGCGTAAACAAATCGATGAATTGCAAGCAAAATTAGCTACTAAGGTTGATGTAGAGAGAGTTGTTGAAAAGGAAGTTGAAGAGGAACCAAAAGTTGAAGATTTACAAGAAGTGGTGTTTACTGAGGAGTTTGTTGAAGAGGAGATTAATCTTGAACCACGAAATAAAGATCAATTAAAAGAACTGGATTTATTAATTAAACAGAAAAAAATATCAATTGATAATTTGATTCAAAGCGGTCATCATAGTACTTTACGCTCATTGAAATTAGAAGGGGATTTATTCGCTCGCGCCAATAAAATTATTACAATGTATGAAGTTCTTGAACAAAAAGCTAATCAAGAAGATTTAAAATATATTGAAGCCCTTAATGCAATAAATGAACGAGTAGATCAAATTGTTTTAGAAATTAAGTCATTACAAAAACGTATTTATGAATTAGATCGTCAATTTAATAACCCAAGTTTAAATATTTCTCGTAATGATTTTGAAGTTCAAAAAAGTAAACTTCATATGGAACTTCAAGTCCGCCAAGAAAACTTACGCAGTTTAATTGAAGAAGATGCGTATCGTGTTCGGGCGAAATACCTATCATTCTTACGTGAAAAAGAAGCTCAATTATTAAAACTTACTAGTGAAGCGGAACATATTATTGAGAATTATCACTTACGTGAAGCACGTAAAGAAGAATTACGACGTTTAAGTGAAAAAGTTAAAGAAGTTGAACAACAAAAATTTGATATAGTTCCAACTGATATTAAAGAAAAAGTTGCTATTGATGTTGTAAAATTACAAGAAGATTTAAAAGCTAAAAAAGATGAACATCAACGACTATATCAAAACTTACTTGAATTACGTAAGGAAGTAGCTAAACGTAACGAATTAGCGCAAATCTTACGTCGAAATCAGTTAGTTGTTGACTATATCAATAGTTCCAAAACATTAGAACAAATCCGCTTAGATTATGAACGTAAGTATCAAGAACGTCAAACAATTAAATCACAAATGGAAATGTTAAATCCAGAAACTGATAAAAATCAAATCTTTAAATTAAAAGCGACATTAAGTGATTTAGATATTATTTTAGATGATTTGTTAACCAAACAAGAATATGGAGAAAATCATCTAGAAGAACTTCGCAAAGACCAAGACGTTCAAAAATATGCTAAATTAAGCGAAAATATGGCTAAACTAAATAATATTATTAAAAAACATATTGATCGTTTACAAACTCTTAAAGAAGATATTTTACAACTAGAAAATACACTAAAAGAAGAGGGAATGCTAGCGTGACAATTACTATTACCGACGAAATTCTAAATATTTTACCCGATTTTCATATCATTGCTATGACCATGGATGTGGTTGTAGAAAGTAGTGAGTATTTAGAACAATTAATTGCTAGTTATGAACAAAAAATTCGAGAGGAATATTCAATAGAGGATGTCTTGAATATTCCTCTTATTAAAGAAGCCCGCGATGGATATAAAGCCTTAGGTAAAGATCCCAGCCGCTATCGTTTAGCGGTTGAATCTTTATATCGACGAATTGTTAAGGGAAATAGTTTATATCGAATCAATAATATTGTTGATTTAGGAAATCTATTGTCTCTTGAAGTTTGTCGATCAGTGGCTGTTTTGGATTTTGACAAAATCCAAGGGGATGTATATGTGAGAAGAGGAACTCAAGACGATATTTATGAGGGGATTGGTCGCGGGATAATTAATGTTGATAAAATTCCTCTATATTGTGATGAGATTGGACCTTTTGGCTGCCCAACTAGTGATGTAATGCGAACAAGAATTACTGATGAAACGAAAAAAATTCTCTTGATGATTATATGTTTTAGTGATAAACTATTAGAACAATGTCGAGATACAGCGATTAAAATGTATACGACTTATGCAAAAGTAAAAAATATAAAAGACGTTGATGTGATAAGAAAGTGGTGATGATAATGATCGAATCTAATTTTATAAAAACAATAATGGAAAATGACTTAGAAACTGGTAAAGTTAAAGAAATTGTAACACGCTTTCCACCTGAACCAAATGCATATTTACATATAGGACATGCCCGCGCGATTATTACAAATTTTGAATTAGCTAAACTATTTGGCGGAAAAACTTACTTACGCTTTGATGATACTAACCCAGCCAAAGAAGATGTGGAGTATGTTGAAGCGATTAAAAAGGATGTTGAATGGTTAGGATATAAACCATATAAAATTACGTTTGGTTCAGATTATTTTGATTATCAATACGAAAAAGCTGTACTATTAATTAAAAAAGGATTGGCTTATGTCGATGACTTATCACAAGAAGAAATTGCTAAATACCGTGGAACATTAACTGAACCAGGTATTGAATCTCCGTATCGCAATCGTAGTGTTGAAGAAAATTTAGAATTATTTGAACGTATGCGTAAAGGAGAGTTTAAAGAAGGCGAAAAAGTTTTACGAGCTAAAATCGATATGAGTAGTCCGAACTTAAATTTACGTGACCCGATTTTATATCGTATTTTGCATATTGAACATCATCAAACAAAAGATAAATGGTGTATTTATCCAATGTATGACTTTGCTCATCCATTGCAAGATGCTTGTGAAGGTATTACCCACTCATTATGTAGTCTAGAGTTTGAAAATAATCGTCCATTATATGAATGGGTCATTGAAAATTGTGAAACTGACCATATTCCACGTCAAATTGAATTTGGAAGATTAAATATAACTAATACTGTAATGAGTAAACGTTATTTAAAACAACTTGTTGATGAAGGCAAAGTTACTGGTTATGATGATCCGCGAATGCCAACTCTTGTTGGACTACGACGTCGTGGAGTTACTCCAGAAGCAATTAAGGCTTTTATTCTATCAACGGGATTATCACGTGTAAATTCAACTGTTGATGTTGACCAATTTGAGCACTTTATTCGTGAAGACTTAAAACCAAAAGTTTCACGCATTATGGCAGTCGTAGATCCAATCAAAGTGGTAATTACAAACTATCCAGAGGGCAAAATTGAATATTTAGATGCGGTGAATAATGCGGAAAATCCGGATTTAGGCAGTCGTAAAATTGCCTTTTCAAGATACCTATATATAGAACGTGATGACTTCACCTTAGAAAAACCAAATAAAAACTATAAACGTTTGGCGTTAGGATTAGAAGTTCGCTTAATGCATGCATATTTTATTAAATGTAATGATGTTATCTTAGATGAAAATGGTAATATTAAAGAAATACATTGTACATATGATGAACAAACTAAGAGTGGTAGTGGCTTTAATGCTCGTAAACCAAATGGAACAATTCATTATGTCGAAGCAACTACTGCGCGAAAAGCCACTTTCAATTTATTTGAACCATTAATTATCGATGATGAAAATGATGACCGTCCGTTTATTGAACGAGTTAATCCAAATTCATGGATTAAAAAATATGGGTTTGTTGAAGGAAGTATACCATCAACTAACGTTTTAGATTCATATCAATTTATTCGTAATGGATATTATACAGTTGATAAAGAATCTACTGAAGATAATTTAGTATTCAATAGAACAGTGGCGTTAAAATCATCATATCGTTAATTATAATCGAGGAGTAAGGTTATGTTAGAATCATTAAATCAAGAACAAATTGCAGCGGTAAAACAAGTCAAGGGACCGGTTATTGTGTTTGCGGGGGCGGGGAGTGGGAAAACCCGCACCTTGACATATCGTATAGCCTATATGATAAAAGAAAAAAACATCCCACCTTTTACGATTCTAGCAATTACCTTCACTAATAAAGCAACTAATGAAATGAAAAACCGCTTGAATAAATTAATTGGGGAGGATGCTAATGGGTTAACTGTTAGCACCTTTCATTCTTTATTTGCCAAGATATTACGACAAGAAATTCATCATCTTGGTTATTCTCGAAGTTTTAAAATTATTGATGAAGTTGATCAATTAAGTATTATTAGTGAAGTATTA
>LFRX01000041.1:0-24169 GCA_001512985.1 Acholeplasmatales bacterium DTU056 | reverse complement strand
TAAATCACACAATATTAAACCGCAACACCCCCAAGATTTACAAATATATGATGCATATGAATTATATATGCAATCAAATAATTTATTAGACTTTGATGATTTGTTATTAAAGACATATGAATTATTTACTTCTTTTCCAAAGGTTTTGTCAAAATACCAGCAAAGATATACTTATATCTTAGTAGATGAATTTCAAGATACAAATATGATTCAGTATAATATTTTAAAGTTACTTGCGGAAAAGTCACGAAATCTATTTGTTGTTGGTGACGATGATCAAAGTATTTATGCTTTTCGCGGCGCCGATTATACTAATATAAAAAAATTCCGAATAGATTTTCCTGACCATAAACAATTTTATTTAACTCAAAACTATCGTTCAACACAAGTTATTCTTGATGGTTGTAATAGCCTTATTAAAAATAATGTAAATCGTGAAGATACTAAACTATGGTCAAATAATCCAGGAACTAACGAAGATTGCATTATACGTCAATTACGTAATCATTTAGAAGAAGCTGATTTTGTAGTTGGGGAAATAGTCCGTTTATATAAAGATTGTAAATCTTACAATGATTTTGCAATTATTTATCGCAGTACTCCATTGTTAAGAAACTTTGAACTTCGGTTAATTCAAGAAAATATACCTTATCGTATTTATGGCGGCGTATCATATTTGCGTCGTAAAGAAATTAAAGATATTGTTTGTTATTTAAGTTTAATTATTGATCATAATGATATATTTAGTTTTAAACGAATCATCAATGTCCCTAGACGTGGAATTGGCGATAAAACTTTAGTAGAAATTGACAAACTTTTATTAGAAGAAAAAGATTTATTTAAAACTATTGAAAAAGTTAAAGATAAAATCTCTCCAGCTCGTTATAGAGCATTAGCTGATTTTAAAACAATGATTGAAGAATTAAGCCAAAAATTGGATGAGTTAAGTTTAGTAGACTTTTATGATGAAGTTTTAGATAAAACTGGATATTTACAAATGTTAATTGAAGAGGAAGATACAGAAGAACGAATTACCAACTTAATGGAATTTAAAAGTATTCTTCACCAACTAGATAATGATGGACAAATTGCTACTTCACGGGAAAAATTACAGGCTGCTTTTGATGAAGCAATGTTATCCGAAGAACAAACACCTCTTCATAAAGACCCGAAAGATGCCGTAACCTTAACTACCGTCCATTCCGCAAAAGGTCTAGAATTTCGCTATGTCTTTTTCGTTGGCCTTGATGAAGGAGTTTTCCCAAGTTATGGTAGTATGGACGATGATGAAGCGTTAGAAGAAGAACGAAGAGTAGCCTATGTTGGTATGACTAGAGCCAAAGAAAAACTATATTTAACTAGTGCTCGAGAACGATTATTATACGGTTATACTAATATTTATCGTCCATCGCGATTTGTTTTAGAATTCGCAAGAGGGTTAAAACATTTCCAAAATGACTGGTTAGATGAGGAAGAAAAAGAGGGAAAAACTAAAGAAGTAGAAGTAAAAGTTAAACAAACAACCATTAGAAATGACACTGATTATAAAGTTGGCGATAAAATACTTCATAAAGTGTATGGCGAAGGAACGATTGTTGGTATTAACAATCAAATTGGGTTTGTAGTATTTGTAAAAGATCAAAAAGTTGCTAAATTTGATTTGACCCATCCATCGATTACAAAACTTGAAAAAAAAGGGACAAATTAGTCCCTTTTTTGTTTGTAAGATTCTAAATGTTTTTTTATGAAAAATTAACTATTTATGGTATAATAAAATATAGAAGTTTTTTGTCGAGGTGAATAGTGTGGATCATAAGCAACGTATGAAAGAACTTGTTGAACTATTAAACCGATATAATTATGAATATTATGTTCTTGATAGTCCAAGCGTTAGTGACTTTGAATATGATATGTTATTACGTGAACTAGAGGAATTAGAACGTTTATATCCTGAAGATATTTTACCAGATTCACCTACTCAGCGAGTTGGGGGCGCTGCTCAAACCGAATTTAAAAAAGTTCAACACAAAGAGCCAATGTTATCTTTGACGAATGCTTTTAGCTATCAAGAAGTATTAGATTTCCATAATCGTATTATTAAAACGGGAATTACTCCTACTTATGTTTGCGAATTGAAAATAGATGGTATTGCCAGCACCGCCCATTACGAAAATGGAGAATTTGTTTTAGGAGCTACTCGTGGTGATGGGGTTGTTGGCGAAAATATAACTTTAAATATGAAAACTATTAAAACTTTGCCTTTGAAACTAAAAGAAAAATATAATTTAGAAGTTCGTGGCGAAGTTTATATGCGTAAAGATGTTTTTAACCGACTAAATGAAGAACGAAAAGCAAGTGGAGAGGAATTATTTAAAAATCCTAGGAATGCGGCAGGGGGAAGTTTACGCCAATTAGATCCAAGTATAACAAAAAGTCGTAACTTAGATATTTTTAATTATATCTTAGTAAATGCTGAACAATATAATATATCCACACAATATGAAGCTTTAAAATTTTTAGAAAAATTAGGGTTTAATGTTTGTCCAACTTATCGTCATTGTAAAACAATTCAAGAAGTATTTGATTATATTGAATATTGGCATGACAATCGTCATAATCTAGACTTTGAAACTGATGGAATTGTAATTAAAGTTAATGAATTTGAGTATCAAAAAAAATTAGGTTTTACTGCTAAGACTCCTCGATGGGCGATAGCCTACAAATTCCCACCGGAAGAAGTAGTGACAAAATTACTAGAAATTCAGTTTAATACGGGACGAACCGGAAAAGTTAATCCATTAGCGATTTTAGAGCCGGTTTTAATTGATGGTTCTGTAGTTCAAAAAGCTACTTTAAATAATGAAGATTTTATTAAAGAACGTGACATTCGCGTTGGTGATTATGTTGTTGTTCGCAAAGCTGGAGAAATTATTCCAGAAGTTGTGCGAGTTGATTTTACCAAACGTGATTCAAAATTAAAACCATTTGAAATGATAAAAAACTGTCCTTCATGTGGGCAACCATTAGTTCGTAAAGAAGATGAAGCAGCTTACTATTGTTTAAACGAGCAATGTGAAGGACGTATTTTAGCAAGTATCATTTATTTTGCATCACGTCCAGCGATGGATATTGACGGACTTGGAGAAAAATTATTAACTCTTTTATATGAAAAAGGTTATGTTCGTAAAATAACTGATATATATCGACTTAAAAATTATCGAGAGGAATTAATCCAAATTGATCGTTTAGGAGAAAAAAGTGTTGATAGTATTTTAGATGCAATTGAGGTATCTAAAAATAATCCGCTTGACCGTTTGATTACCGGACTTGGTATTAAATTAGTTGGTTCGAAAGTATCCAAAATCTTAGCAAATAAATTTAAATCATTAGAAAATTTACGCACTAAAAAGTTTGAGGATTTTATTCAAATTGATGAAATCGGACCACAAATTGCCCAAAGTATTGAAGATTTCCTAAGTAAAAATCAAGATTTAATTGATGAATTGATAAGTTTAGGAATTAATCCGGTTGTCGAGAGTGCTGAGGAATTTAAGCAAATATTTGCTGGACAAACAATAGTTGTTACTGGCAAATTAGTTCACTATACCCGCGATGAAATTAATGATATAATTGAAAAATACGGTGGTAAAGCAGCCGGTTCCGTCAGTAAAAAAACTTCGTTTGTTGTTGCGGGTGAAGATGCTGGTAGCAAGTTAATAAAAGCCCAAGAATTAGGCATTAAAATTATCAATGAAGAAGAGTTTAGGCAATTAATTAGTGGTGAGTAATATGCAAAAATATATTGAAGTCAAAGGTGCACGCGAAAATAATTTAAAAAATATAAATATTAAAATCCCAAAAGAAAAATTGGTTGTTATGACTGGCGTATCAGGTAGCGGAAAAACATCGCTAGCGTTTGATACGATATATGCGGAAGGGCAGAGAAAATATGTCGAAAGCATTTCCGCATACGCCCGTCAATTTTTAGGTAATATTGAAAAACCTGACGTTGATTCGATTGAAGGTCTTTCACCAGCAATTTCAATCGATCAAAAAACAACTCATAATAATCCACGATCCACTGTGGGAACAGTAACTGAAATTTATGATTATTTACGTTTGCTATATGCCCGTATCGGTCGGGCATATTGTCCAGAACATAATATTGAAATTACAGCACAAACAGTTGATCAAATAACAGATAAAATATTTGAATATCCTGAAGATTCGCGAATAATTGTTTTAAGTCCGGTAGTGTATGGACGAAAAGGAACACATGAAAAAGTGTTCGACCATCTTCGCAAAGAAGGATATATCAGGGTCCGTATTAATGGGGAGATTGTGGAATTAACGGATAATATTGCGTTAGATAAAAATAAAACACATAATATTGAAGTTGTAGTCGATCGTTTGCGTCTTCGTAAAGAAAATATGTCTCGTCTTTATTCATCAATTGAGACTGCCTTAAAATTAGGCGACGGCAAAGTAATCATTAGTATTAATGATGAAGAACAAATTTTTAGCGAACACCTTGCCTGTCCACATTGCAACTTCTCAATTCCAAAATTAGAACCGCGTTTATTTTCTTTTAACTCTCCATTTGGGGCATGCGATTTGTGTAATGGACTAGGTGTTTTACAACAAGTTTCGGAAGAATTACTAGTTACAAATCCTGAAAAATCTATTCGCGAGGGAGCAATTAAATACTTAAAAAACATTGTTGATACGGAAAATATCGAATGGCAAGTTTTCGAAAAACTAGCTGAACATTATAATATTGACTTAGATTTACCGTATCAAGATTTACCTGAAGAACATAAACATATTATTATGGTTGGCTCTCCGGATATGATAACTTATGAGATAACGACTAGAGGAAATCGGACATATCGTAAAACTGAATATATTGAAGGAATTGCTACACTAATCAACCGCCGTTATCATGAAACGACTTCTAATTATGCTCGGGAATATTACGGTTCATATATGGTTGATATTGTTTGTCCAAAATGTAATGGCAAAAGATTATCTCGCGAAGCTTTATCAGTAAGAGTTGGAAATTTAAATATTGATGAATTATGTAGTTTGACAGTTGTAGAAATAATCGATTATTTAAATAATTTGCAATTGTCTGACCGTGATCGTAAAATTGCTCAATTAATCTTAAATGAAATTAAAGAAAGATTACAATTTTTAAATAATGTAGGACTTGACTATTTAACTTTAAATCGTTCAAGTGGAACATTATCAGGAGGAGAATTACAACGCATTAGGCTTGCTACTCAAATAGGTTCGAGACTTACTGGTGTATTATATGTTTTAGATGAACCATCCATAGGTCTTCATCAACGAGACAATGATCGTTTGATTAATGCTTTAAAGGAAATGCGAGATTTAGGAAATACGTTGATTGTTGTAGAACATGATGAAGAGATGATGTTAAAATCGGATTATTTAATTGATGTTGGACCAAGAGCGGGTGTTCATGGAGGAGAGATTGTAGCGGCTGGAACACCTGAAGAAGTAATGAATAATCCTAATTCTCTTACAGGTCAATATTTATCCGGTAAATTACAAATTCCAGTTCCTGAGAAACGCCGTCCAGGTAATGGAAAATTTTTAACCATTGTTAATGCTTCAGAAAATAACTTGAAAAATATTACTGTGAAAATCCCACTTGGTAAATTAACAGTAATTACAGGGGTTAGTGGAAGCGGTAAAAGTACATTAGTTAATGAAGTCTTATATAAAAATTTAATGAAAAAGATATATCGTTCTAAAATAATTCCAGGAAAATGCGATGATATTTTAGGTGTTGAAAATATTGAAAGAGTAATTGAAATTGATCAATCACCTATCGGTCGCACACCGCGCAGTAACCCAGCCACTTATACTGGAGTATTTGATTTTATTCGAGAATTATTTGCTCAGACTGTTGATGCTAAAATGCGCGGATATGATAAAGGAAGATTTTCTTTCAATGTTAAAGGTGGAAGATGTGAGGCGTGTGGTGGTGATGGTGTTCAACGTATCCAAATGAATTTCTTACCTGATGTATATATTACGTGTGAAACTTGTCATGGAAAACGATATAATCGTGAAACATTAGAAATTAAATATAAAGGAAAAACGATTGCGGATGTATTAGAAATGACGGTTGATGAAGCAGTTGAGTTTTTTGATAATATACCGACTATTAAACATCGTTTAGAAGTAATTCAACGTGTTGGGTTAGGATATATTAAATTGGGTCAAAGTGCTCCAACCTTATCGGGTGGAGAAGCCCAACGAGTAAAATTAGCTAGTGAGTTGCACCGTCGAATTACTGATAAAACATTATATATTTTAGATGAGCCAACTACTGGTCTTCATACTGATGATATTGCTCGATTGCTAAATGTAATTGATTATATCGTTGATGCTGGTGCTACCGTAGTAATTATTGAACATAACTTAGATGTTATTAAAGTTGCTGATCACATTATCGATTTAGGTCCAGAAGGTGGTAATCGTGGTGGAGAAATAATTTTTGAAGGAACTCCTGAAGAAATTATTAACTGTGAAAAATCATATACTGGACAATACTTAAAACCAAAATTACTGGCTAAAAATAGTTAAAATTAAATCGCTAGTTAAGTTTTAGGTTAAATGTGGTATAATATAAATTGGGATGGTTATGAGTAAATTGGTACGATTTATTATTTATATAATTCTAGTAGGGGTATTTTATTTAAGCAGTAATTATGTCCTCAATCAATTAAATATTTTCTTAGATTTTACTGTATATGTTTTAACGATTATTTTTGGAATTGGATTATGGTATTTACTGCTTAATTATAATCTCTCGACTGTTTTTTTCTTTTATGGATTATTTGTATTTACCATAATGTTTTTTCGTAAAGAAATAACATTAACTAATAAGCCATATAATTTTGATTTTTATTTATTTCGATGGTTAAAATTACTTGATAAAAAGATTGTTTTTTTCAATATTATCGGGAATTTGTTAATTTTTATTCCCCTAATTATATTTTTAAATCGTTTTTTTCGGAAAAATATTCTCATAAATGTTATAATATGTATAATGATTATTACCTTATTAGAATGGCTACAAGTCATCACCAAAAAAGGAATATTTGATATTGTAGATATTGTTTTGAATGTTTGTGGAGTGGTAATAGGAGTCATTCTAGATGTGGTTTGTAAAGGGGTGAAAACATGGACCAAGATCCACGCCGAAAAAAAGACCATAATGATGATGAATCAGAAATCGAAAAATTACTAGAAGAATTAAAAAGAGAGATTGAGAACCAAACCGGATCAACTCGCTTTGAAATTATAAAAGTTCCGGCCCCTCAAGTAACTCTTTCTTTTCATTTTTTTACTTTTTTATTGTCATTATTGCTAAATGTTTTAATTTTAACATCATTAAGTGGTTTTATTAAAAATTGGGCGATTTATGAAAAAATCTACCAATTTGGCTTATTTATTCTTATATTTACTTTAATCGAGGAATTAATAAAAATTTTAATGAATCATTTTCTTCCTCAAAAGCTGCTAGTTTTATCTTTTGGGGCTATTTTAGGAGTGGCTACTATTGTGGCATTTATTATTGGAAGTATTATCACCCCTGGATTTAAATTATATAATGTAAATGCAACGATTGTTTTATTCTTTGGATTTATTATATTACGTTCTATTATTAAAACAGGAATAATGCGTTATTGGTTCCAACGTCGAGTCGTTAACGCTCGTAAAATAAATAAAGGTAAGAGGGGTTAATATGAGTGAAAGATTTACCCAAGGCGTTTCGTTAAGAAAATGCATGGAAGAATTAAATTTAGAAGTTATATCAGGAGAAGAATATTTAGATCGAAAGGTTTATCGGCCGATGTTATCTCGCCCTGGGGTTGAAATTTATTCAGATTATTTTAATTATTATGAAAAAGATCGAATTCAGGTTATTGGTTCCAAAGAATTTGTAATGTTTCAAATGTTACCTGAAAACGAGAAAGAGCAACGAGTTGATAAATTATTTTCGTATGATCCACCGGCATTTATTTTTACAAAAAATGTTCCGGCAGTACCCCACGAATTTATTGAAGCATCTTTAAAATATAAAATTCCTATTTTTCGTTCTGAATTTAAAACGACCCCATTAATTGGAAAACTATCTAGTTTTTTAATCGATGAGATTTCCGAACGTAAAACAATGCATGGCGTTATGATGGATGTTTATGGAGTTGGGGTATTAATTACTGGAAAGAGTTTTGTTGGAAAAAGTGAAACAGCGTTAGAATTGTTAAAACGTGGACATATTTTGGTTGCTGATGACCGAGTTGATGTATCTCAGCGTGAGGTTGGAACATTAGTTGCTCATACTCCAGAAATTACGAAAGGACTAATTGAAGTTCGTGGAATTGGGATTGTTGATGTTATAAAAATGTTTGGGGTTACTTCATTTAGAAATAAAAAGACAATTTCGCTAGTTATAGAATTAGTTAATTGGGAAGAAAAATTTGATCATAATCGATTAATGCTTGAAGATGAATATACCCAAATTTTCGATACGATGCTTCCGAAAGTATCTATTCCAGTAAAACCTGGACGCAACTTAGCTACTTTAATCGAAGTAGCTTGTATGAACTATTTAGCCAAAAAAGAAGGATATAATGCCGGAGTAGAGTTTGCTAAAAGAGTTGATGAATTAGTTAAGAAAGGTGGAAATCAATAATGTTCTTATATGACCATTCCTCAATAAAACCACTTTCCGATACAGCCTTTACTTTATTTGGTATTGAAGTAAAATGGTATGGAATTTGTATTGTTTTCGGCGCATTAGTAGCCTTATTTTTCGGATTACGTCTTGCTCGTAAATTTGGACTAAATGATGATATTATTCTTGATGGATTTATATTAGGAATGATTTTTGGAATTATTGGTGCTAGAATCTATTATGTAATTTTCCAATGGGATAATTTTAAGCATAATTGGACTAGTATCTTTGCAATCCGTGACGGGGGTCTAGCCATCCATGGTGGAATTATCGCTGCTGCCATCTTCATAGTAATCTATTGTAAAATTCGAAAAATTGATACATTAGTGCTTGGGGAAATCGTAGCTCCATCATTTTTTATCGGACAAATTTTTGGACGTTTTGGGAACTTCTTTAATCAAGAAGCTACTGGTCCATTAGTAGGCGGTGGAAAATTAAGTTTAGATGAACAACGAGCCGTGCTAAAACGTCAATTACTTCCTGATTTTATTGTTAATCAAATGTATATTACTCATGGAAGAGATGGAAACCCAGTTCCCGGCTATTATTATCCAACCTTTTTATATGAAGCTTTATGGAATTTAGTGGGGTTAATAATAGTTATTATTTTACGTAGAAAATGGAAAAATTATTGGGTCGGCGATGGAATTTGCTTTTACTTTATGTGGTATTCAGTTGGACGATTTGCTATAGAATCATTACGAACAGATAGTTTAATGATTGGTCCTTTTAAACAAGCACAAGTAATTTCGGTAGTGTTATTCTTGGCTGGAGCTATTACTTTCGCATTACGTCGAATTTATCGTTTTAAACCGATGATATTTAGTGAAGCAACAAGTAAAGAAGTTAAGGAGTAGAATAAGCAGTGGTTATTATTTTTGATTTAGATGGAACACTATTAGATACATATGAATTAATCAAAGCCTCATTTATTCATACCTTTCAAAAACACTTGCCTGAATATCAATATACTGACGAAGAACTTGATTCGTTTTTTGGACCATTGTTAGATGAGTCGTTTGCGAAGCTGACTAAAGATGAGAAACAGATAAGCGAAATGATTAAGACATATCGTGAATTTAATTTATCAATGCATCATAAATATGTAAAAACATTTCCTTATGCTAAAGAAGTTTTAGAAAAATTATATAACGAAAATTATAAATTAGCAGTTTTATCAAATAAACGTCGTGATGCAGTATTACTAGGATTAGACATTACTGGTCTAACGAAATATTTTAATATAATCCTTGGGAGTAACGATGTAACTCAAGTTAAACCTCATCCAGAAGGAATATTTAAAGTTTTAGAGCATTTTCAAACATCACAAGCTGTTATGGTTGGTGATACTGCCTATGATATGCAAGCTGCTCAAAATGCTGGGATAGTTGGCATAGGGGTGTCTTGGGCAAATACTTCAGTTGAACAATTACAAAAATCCGGGGCGCATTATATCGCCCATGACTATTTAGAATTATATGAAATGATAAAGGGAGTGAACCGCAATGTATGACGTGTTAATTGTTGGGGCTGGACCAGGGGGGTTATCAGCCGCCTTATACGGGGCGCGCAGTAATTTAAAAGTAGGGATTATTGAGTATGACGCACCCGGTGGAAAAATGGTCACAACATCAGTTATTGAAAATTATCCTGGTTTCAAAGCGATTGATGGGCCAGATTTATCATATAAAATGTTTGAACAAATAATGGAATTAGGGGTCGAATATATTGCGGGGGAAGTTGTTGATATTACTAAGGAAGATAATGTGTTTTATTTGCATCTTGCTGGGGGAGAGAAATTAACGGCGAAAAGTGTGATTGTAGCAAGTGGGACAACTAATAAGACATTAGGCGTTCCAGGTGAAAGCAAATATCGTTCAAAAGGTATTTCTTGGTGTGCTGTTTGTGATGGACCACTATATCGCGACTTAGAAGTTGCTGTAATCGGTGGTGGAAATTCCGCCATTAAAGAAGGTATGTACCTAGCTGGTATTTGCAAAACAGTATATATTATTCATCGTCGTGAAGAATTACGTGCTGATCCAATCTTACAGCAACGCCTAAAAGAATATGATAATATTAAATTAATTTTAAATACTGAGGTTATCGAGTTTTTAGGGAATGAAGTATTAGAAGAAATAGTCCTTCGTAATAACACCACAAATGAAACATATAAATTAAAAGTTAGTGGTTGTTTTGAATATTTAGGACATGGACCAGCCACAGGATTTTTGCAAAATTTTCAATTCATTTTAAATAATCGAGGATTCATTGTGGCTAATGAAAAAATGGAAACTGCAGAACCAGGGTTATTTGCTGTCGGGGATGTAATCGAAAAAGAAGTTCGTCAAATCGCCACAGCGGTCAATGATGGGGTAATTGCGGCACTTAGTGCCAGTAAATATGTTAGGAGATTATAATGTCATTTACTCGCGATGTTAAAAACGAATTATTAACATTAGAATTATCACCATGTTGTGCAAAAGCGCAACTGGCCGCCATCATTGCCCTTGGCGCTAATGTCTATCTTTCTAATAAACAATTTAAAATTGAATATCGTACGACTAGTTTAGCGATGATTCGTTTTCTCGTCTCAGCATTCAAACAAACATTTGGGAAAAATGCTGAGATTTTAATTAAGGAGAGAAATCAACTTGATTATCGCAAAGTCTATTATGTAGTTGTTTGGGATGAAGATGGTTTAATATTAAATGAACTTGGAATTGATTTTTTCCAAAAGCAAATCAAAAAAACCACCCCAACTACTTTGTTTAGTTGCGATGGTTGCAAAAACTCATATTTACGAGGAGCATTTTTAGCTAAAGGCTCTCTTAATGATCCTAACAAATCAAACTATCATTTAGAAATAGTTTGTCAAAATGAAGACNNCCTAAAGGATATGTTGTTTACTTAAAAAAATCAGAAAACATTGGCGATTTTTTGAAGATTGTTGAAGCGACAAATTCATTATTTGCTTTTGAAGACGCTCGAATTAAACGCGATTTAAGTAATTCCATTAATCGAGTTATTAATTGTGATTTAGCGAATACTACTCGAACAATTCAATCGGCTCAAAAACAATTATCAAGTATTAAAATAATTGAAGAACAATTAGGATATGAAAAACTATCAACACGTTTAATGGAAGCAATTATTCTTAGAACAACATATCCAGATTATTCGTTAGCAGAATTAAGTGAGGTAAGTGAAGAAGTTTTAGGACGAACAATATCCAAATCTGCCTTAAACCATTGCTTTCGAAGTATTAATGATTTAGCTGAAAGAATAAAAAAAAATAAGAGTTAACTCTTATTTTTCTTTTTTGACTTATTATTATTATCTAAATCTAGAGTCGTGAAGTCGAATAAATCTTTTATATCGACACCTAATTCACGGGCAACACGTTCAATATTGCGTAAAGTGATATTTTTTTCAGCACGTTCAATTTGTCCAATGTAAGTGCGATGTAAACCAGTTTCATAGCCTAAATCTTCTTGTGAAAGTCCTTTTTGTTGGCGTAATTGCCGTACTCTTTGACCAAATAGATAATTAATATCACTTCTTTTATTATCCATTTGACTTACTCCTCTAGTTAGATATATTTTTTCTTAACTAATGATATAATAAAAAGAATATTTTTTCGACAGCCTAAAAGTAGCAGGTGAATAAAAAATGATAAAAAGTTTTGGAATAGATATTATTGAAAATAGCCGTTTTAAGAAACATATTAATAATGAGAAGTTCATCAAACGGATATTATCGCTAAAAGAATATGAAATATACAAAAAAATAAACCATCCGAATCGTCAGATGGAATATTTAGCAAGTCGTTTTTCAGTTAAAGAATCATTAATTAAAGCCTTAAGTAATCAACGTACTACTTTTAAATATTGTGATATTAGTGTTTTAAATAAGGAAAATGGGATCCCATATATTGAAGTAAGTTATGATATTGATGGTGAAATATTGGTTTCTATTTCACATAGTAAACATTATACTATTACGCAGGTTATTATTCAAAGACCATAATATTAATAATCATCATCATGGTCTAGGAATAATGTTGAGATAGTGATGATACCTGCTAAACCAACGATTGTGTAAATAATTCTTGAGATAATCGGACTAATACCATCAAATAAGAAACTAACTAAGTTAAAGTTAAAAATACCAATTAAACCCCAATTTAAAGCACCAATAATCACAATAACTAATGCTATTCTTTGTAATATATTCATAATCTACCTCCTGTTTTCTTGTTATTATTATGAGTTGATTAGGAAAATTTATACATTCTTGAATAAATAATTTTTTTCTACATATATTTTAATGAAAACAGGGGTGTAGAAATGAAAAGAATATTATTAATGTTTTTACTAGTAAGTGTGTTGCTTTTTGTTTCCGGTTGTAACAAAAAGAATAAATCTGAAAAAGACTTTTTAAAAATAGTTACTGAAACAAAAGGGTATAAAGCTGAAGGAATTATTGAATCATATTATGAGACAGGAAAAAAACAGCATGATTTTGTAGTATATTTCAAAAGTCCTGATTACTTTAAAGTAGTTATTAAACCAACTGGAAGTCTAGACAAACAAATTATTTTAAAAAATAATGATGGAGTATTTATTTTAGTTCCTGCAGTAAATCGCAATTTCAAAATCCAAAGCTCTTGGCCTAAAAATGCTAGTTATCCATACTTGTTACAGTCTTTAGCAAAAGACATTGCTAATGATAATGAATTAATCAAGACGCGCGAAGATGGACGAATCATTATTGAAACTAAAACTAAATTCCATGCGAATGCTAATCCAATCAAGCAAAAAATTATTTTAGATACAGAAACAAGTTTACCAAAAGAAGTATTAGTTTATGATGCAAAAGGCAATTTACATACTAGAGTTATTTTTAGCAATATTCAACTAGATTATAATGTTTCTAATGAAGAATTTGATGTAAATAAAAGTATGGAAAGTGTTCGCTTAGAATTTGGTGAGGAAAAAATCACTTATGAAAATCGAACTATTAGTTATCCAAATTATTATCCGGCAGGATCTAAATTAAGTGCGGAAGATACGATAATTATTGGAAATAATAATGATGTCCGCTCAATTATGAAATTTACTGGTGAGGTTGGTTTTACAGTAGTTCAAGAGTATGTTAATGATACTGAAGAAATTGTAACAAGTACTCATGAAGGAGAAATCGTATTAGTTTTCGGTGTTATTGGAGTTTTAGGCAAAACTTCCTTGTATTTTATTCATGAAGGTATTGAATATTTATTAGCTTCAAATGATTTACCTTATGATGAATTAATTAAAGTAGGATCATCATACTTGATACCGAAAGAAAAATAAGCTAAAATTTTAATAAATTATAAAAGTTTCTTGATTTAAGAGACTTTTTTTAGTATAATGTATTAGGTTATCATCTACTAAAGAGAGGAGAACATTTTAATAGTAGATAAAAAGGGATATTTATGAAACAAAACAAGAATTATGCAAATCAAATAAGGACTAATGCCCAAGTAATCTTTTTCTGGGCGGTTATTGCCTTAATAACTACAATTTATATAATACTGCTAATTATTAATTTGCCAGCAAGAAAAATAAAATCATTAGATGAGATTAAGCACCTAGTGCGGAGTGAGATCTTTTTACAAGAATTGAACTCAGATCCGACAGCCGAGTACACGATGTACTACGTCTATGTCTATGAGTCCAGTAAGCAAAATCAGCCTGGCAAAAACTCGGAAATACGAGAGGTAGTATTAAACTACGCTAATTACGTCAAAGCGAATTCTAAAAAGAAATATTACAAGAATTTGATTATCCCGAATATTTACTGCTTTGATGTTGATTATGCCTCTCATGCAGATATCCGCAGTACGGTAAATGCGCCTAATGGAACTAATAAATTTAGCGAGTTTACTGTGGATATGACGAGTTTACCGGCTTTAGTGATTATTTATAACTGGGCGATTAATCATCCAGACCAAGCAAGCGAAGGTTTCATCACTCGACAACAAGATATTGAAAAAACATTATCGCAAAAAATGAATGAGATTGAAGAAGCCGTAAAAAAACTTCGTGAGCCGGTAAGTCGAAATTTAGTCGCAATTCTTGACAAAAAAGAGTTTTTGGTATAACATAAAGAGGATTTCCCTCTGATAATCCTCTTTATGTTATAAAAGGCTCACTTGAGTGGACAGGCATCAAAATCTAATACAAATGGAGTAGTACTCAAGAGGCTGAAGAGGTGCCCCTGCTAAGGGCATAGATCGGGAAACCGATGCGAGGGTTCAAATCCCTCCTACTCCGCCATGGCCCGTTGGAGAAGCGGTTTAACTCACATGCCTTTCACGCATGCATTCACGGGTTCGAATCCCGTACGGGTCACCATTAAACTAAGAGTTGGCAGATTGTCGACTCTTTTATTTTTACCATTTAAGAGGAGGGAACCATGGCAAAAAAAATCATTGAACTACGCGGCGTCAGTAAAAGTTTTGACGACAAAGAAGTCGTCAAAAACATTAATTTGTATATTAACGAAAATGAATTTGTAACACTATTAGGGCCATCTGGTTGTGGGAAGACAACAATTTTAAGAATGATTGGTGGTTTTGAAACTCCTACTAGCGGTGATATTATCTTAAATGGTGAAGTGGTGAATAATCTTCCTCCATATCAACGACCAATTAATACGGTTTTTCAACGATATGCTTTATTCCCGCATTTAAACGTCTATGATAATATTGCTTTTGGCCTAAGAAATTTTAACCGTGTCATTGAAGAAGTAAAAAGCATGGTGCGTCTTCGTTATGAAAAAGAACGACGTGAATTACAAGCAAAGTTAAATAGGAATTATATTGCGGAAGAGAAACGGGCCGAATTAAAAGAGCAACTTGCTGAAATTAGAGAAAAAATCGAAGCAAAACATGAAAAAAAGCTTGCTAAGTTAGAAGAAGAAATAGATGAAGCTTATACTAAAGATGAACGAAAACAAATAAAAAAGAAAATAGATGATATATATAAACTAATCGAAAAAGAATATAATCAAATAAAAAAAGAATTATATTCGAGTATTGAAAAAAACACTTTAACGAAAGAAGAAAAAAAGCAAATCCGTGCACGCTTAAAAGAAATTCGTCGTGAAATTAATGAAGAAATTAAAATAGAAAAAGAAAAACTAATTGATCAAAAGTTAGCTGAAATTGAAGAACGCTATCAATCACGATTTGAAAAACTACATAAAAAAATTGAAGAATTAGAAAATCGTGAAGATGAAATTAATGAAGCCCAGGAACAATTAGATGAAATATATGCAAAAATTGAACAAGAAGCTGATTCACCCAAAACAAAACAACGCCTTTTAGCAAAATACCAAAAAGAAATTCGTCGTCTTAGAAATATTATTGATGAAGTTGAACTAAAACAAGCACATAAAGAATTAAAAGAAATGACTCGTCATTATAATGATGAAATAAAATGTGCAAAGTCGTTAACATTATCAAAACATCATATTGAAGAAGCTGTTCGCGATGCTTTAAAACTAGTTAATCTAGAAGGCTTTGAAAAACGTCGCATTCAAAGTTTAAGTGGTGGAGAACAACAACGAGTTGCCATTGCTCGGGCGATTGTTAATAAACCAAAAATCTTATTATTAGATGAGCCTTTAGCGGCTCTTGACTTAAAACTACGCCAAAACATGCAATATGAATTAAAAGAAATGCAACGAAAATTAGGGATTACATTTATTTTTGTAACCCATGACCAAGAAGAAGCATTAACAATGTCAGATACAGTAGTTGTTATGAATCATGGCGTTATCCAACAAATCGGAACTCCAGAAGACATTTATAACGAGCCTAAAAATCGCTTTGTGGCAAAATTCATTGGTGAATCAAATATTTTCAATGGAACATATTTAGGTGATCGTAAAGTTGAATTTTTAGGAGCTACTTTTGATTGTGTTGATGAAAACTTTGAAGTTGGTGAAAAAGTTGATGTAGTTGTCCGTCCAGAGGACTTTGACGTAGTGCCACTTGAACGTGCTAAAGTGGTTGGAACAGTTGATTCAATAGTATTTAAAGGCGTACATTTTGAAATTTGTGTTATAATAAATGGGATGGAAATTGTTATCCATCAATATGAAAATCGCAAAATAGGCGAACAAATTGGTTTAGATATTGACCCATATGAAATCCACCTAATGAAAGTTGAGGAGGAGCCACAAAATGAAGCAGTTTAGTCGTTTTGCTCTTCCATATTTCATTTGGATGGCAGTATTAGTCCTTGTGCCATTACTTTTTATGTTGATCTTATCATTTATGTACTCACAAGGATTTGATTTAAAAGATGCTAAATTTTCTTTTGATGTCATTAAATCATTATTTAGACCAGAAAATCGTTATTATTGGGAAGCTTTTTACAATTCAATGAAATTTGCTTTCTTAGCGACACTTATTTGTTTCTTGATTGGATATCCTGTTTCATATATCCTATCAAGATCTAAAATTCAAAATAAAAATTTTGTACTGTTGATATTAATTCTACCAATGTGGTCAAATATGTTACTTCGCTTATATGCGATAGAAAATTTAATTTTACCCAAAAGTATTTTAAATACCATCGGGATTAGTTTGAATTTCCATGGTACGACTACTGCCATTGTTGTTGGATTAGTATTAATGTATTTGCCATTTATGATTTTCCCAATCTATACAGTTTTAGAAAAAATAGATAAATCACTTCTTGAAGCAAGTAAAGACCTAGGTGCAAACGACATTAAAACCTTTTTCAAAGTTACTTTTCCGTTATCTTTAAAGGGAGTAACGAGTGGTGTTATTATGGTCTTCTTACCTTGCGCAATGGGATTTGTTGTTCCAGAAAGATTAGGTGGCGGAAAAATACTATTGTTAGGTAATATTATTGAAGAAAAATTCAAAAAAACTGGTGATTTTAATACTGGTAGTTTATTATCATTGATTGTAATTATTATTGTATTAGGTACTTTATTCATCATCAGTAAGGTGGATGCGGAAGGAGAGACTTTACTATGATGATGGTAAGTAGTGCGCCGAATTTAACTACTAGTGTTAAAAGTAGAGTTAAAAAGTTTTCAGTTAATTTTTTTAAATTTGGATTATTTGCGGGAACGATATTTTTATTATATTTCCCAATATTGTTTATTACTTTTCAAGCTTTTAATGCTGACCAAACTGGCTTAACTTTTGGTGGATTTACTTTAAAGTGGTTTAGAAAAATGTTTACGCATACGGAATTGGTAGAAGCAATTAAAAATACAATTTCGATTGCAATCTTATCAACAACCATTAGTACCATCTTAGGAACATTGTTTGCTATTGGAATTAATTCATTATCAACTAAACGACGTAGACAAATGATATTGATTAATAATATTCCAGTGTTGAATGCGGAAATTGTAACAGCAGTTTTCTTGATGTTATTCTTTTCGCTTATTCAAGCTTTAATTCCAAATATTCCAGTATTTGGATACTTTACGTTATTGTTTGCACATGTCTTTTTCTCAATACCATATGTGGTTTTAAGTGTATTACCAAAATTAAATGAAATTGATCCAAATTTATTTGATGCTGCGCAAGACTTAGGATGTACTCGTTCGAAAGCGTTACTAAAAGTTATTGTGCCATCAATTAAAGCCGGGATTTTTACGGGAGCACTTATTGCCTTTACAATGAGTATTGATGACTTCGTTATTAGTTATCTAACTACTGGACAAGGTGTTCAAAACTTCTCAATTTGGATTTATACTAATATTGGTAAAAACGTCAGCAAAAACAACATTATCCCAATTGGATATGCATATAATACATTAATATCAATTGGAACATTGCTAGGTTTAACAATTTATAATCTAATAACTTCAAGTAAGCGTCGGCTTACAAAACCAAAAAATAATAATTATTGAAAGGTGGAGTGATCATTGAAAAAAGTATTAGTGTTATTTGTTTTCGTGTTTACAGCTATTATTTTATCTGCGTGTTCACGAACAACACTATACATTCTAAACTGGGGTGGTTATATTAATCCAGATGTAGTAGACCAATTTGAAAAAGAATATGGTGTTCGTGTAGTTGTTGATACAGTTGAATCTAATGAAACAATGTATACCAAAATTAAAAATCGTACTACACGATATGACTTAGCAGTTCCAAGCGATTATATGATTGAAAGATTATACCAAGAAGGATTACTTCTTGAATTAGATTTTGATAAAATTCCTAATTTCAAATCATCTGAATTAGACCCTGAATTACGAAAATTACAAGATGAATATTTTGGAGATATTGAAAGTTATTTTGTTCCATATTTCTTTGGAACACTAGGAATAATGTATAATAAATCTAAACCTGGCGTTAAAGAATTAGTTGAACAATATGAATGGCGTGTCTTCTTTGACCGTGAGTTAATTGGTAAAAATGTCAAAGTTGGAATGTATAATAGTAGTCGTGATGCTATTGGGATTGCGGCATTATACAAAGGCTATGATATTAATACTTCTAATTCGGAAGAACTTGCTGATATTGAAAGATTATTATCTAACATGGATTATGACCGATATGAAACAGATTTCTTACAAACATTAGTAGCGCAAGGAAATTTAGATATTGCCTTAGTATACTCTGGAGATTTCTTTGATGAATTATATAATTTTTTAGAATCAGATCGTGAAGTAACTATTGGTATGCATGTTCCAAATAACAATAATATTTGGTTTGATGCTTTCGTTATGCCAAATACTGCTAATAATATTGACCTAGCGCATAAATTCTTAAACTTTATGTGCGATGTTGATGTTGCATTAGAAAATGCTATTTTCATTGGATATTGTCCAACATCAGTAACAGTATTTAATTTATTAAAAGAAGAAGAGGAATACAAGGAAATAATTGAAAATTATCCATATCATCCAATTGCTGATCCTGAAGAATTTCATGGTCAAATATATCGTTATTTAGGACCTGATGTGGCGCGCACATATGATGAAATCTTCCAGCGCAGTAAAGCGGCACGTTAAAAAATGATTAAATTATAGACTTGCCTTTTGGCAAGTCTTTTTATTCTATAGATATATTTGACAGTCTATTAAACCTTTGATATAATTTATTTACTAAAGAAGCAATGATTTGAAAGGAGAAATGAACAAGTGCCGGACGATTCTGAACCATTAAGGACTAGTATTATTATTGCGCTTTTAATTATATTAACAATCATTAATGCTTTGGTTGCGCAAGCAGAAATGGCTTTTGTTTCAGTACGACGCAATAAGTTACTTGAACCAAATTTAGAAAATGACAAACGAACTAAAATTTTAAATAAACTACTATCAAAACCAACCAAGTTTTTATCTACTATACAAGTAATATTTACCGTAACAGGTTTTTTAGTTAGTAGTTTAGCTGGTATTAGCTTTTCAAATTATATAGTAACGTTATTTAAAAAAATAAATATAACTATTCCTAATGAATTAGCTAGTATTATTGTAATTTTTATTTTATCCTTTTTCTTCTTAATATTTGGGGAATTTATTCCTAAACGAGTGGCGTTAAAAAATCCTGAAAAAATTGCCTTAAGTCGGGTACGTTTTATCTCATGGATTATGGCAATTTCCTGGCCTTTTGTAAAAGTAATTACAGCCACTAGTAATGCAATTTTACGATTATTTGGATATTCTAAGCAAACTTTTGATGAAAAAGTATCCGAGGATGAAATTCGCTCAATGATTGTTACTGGACATATTGAAGGTGTCATTGATGAAGAAGAAAAAGAAATGTTTGACTCAATATTTAAATTTGATGATACTGAAGCTGAAACAATTATGACTCCTCGTCCGAATGTCTTTGCGATTGACATTGATGATAATTTTACCGACCGAATAGAAGATATAATTAATAGTGGTTATTCACGCATTCCGGTCTATAAAGGCGATAAAGACAATATTATTGGTGTGTTATATGTTAAAGACTTATTAAAAGAAGCTCATAAGGTAGGATTTGACAAAGTTGAATTAGCTAAAATTATTCGTAAACCGTACTTTGTTCCTAGTCATATTAAAATTAATGTTTTATTTAAGAATATGAAAGAAACTAATAACCATATTGCAATCATAATTGATGAATATGGTGGTAGTCTAGGGATTATTACAATGGAAGACTTGATTGAAGAAATTATGGGAAATATTTATGATGAATATGATATAGTTGAACAAAGTATTAAAAAACTCGATGATAATCATTATATAATTAATGGTTCAATGCCAATTCATGATCTAAATCGAATATTAAAATTAGATATTGATGAAGAGCATGAAGAGTTTGATACTTTAGGTGGCTTAATTATAAGTAAATTAGGTTATATTCCTAAAGTAACTGGACAAGAAGAAGTTCATTATAATAACCTATTGTTAAAAGTAAATAAAATAACTAATAATCGTATTGATGAGGTATTATTAGAAATCTTACCTTCAAATGAAATTTCAAGTCCTGAAATTATTTAAGGCTTTTGCAAAATGCAAAAGCCCTTTTTGCTTTTGTGTTTTTGTATTTGGATTTGATATGTTATAATATAAATGATAAAAAATATATAGAGGAGAATGTTATGAAGAAGGTAAGTATCTTATTGATATTGATACTATCAATATTTGTTTTAACCAGTTGTGATTTTTTCTTTCCAAACCAAGATGATCCTCAAGATGAACAAGACGAAGGACCAAATGAAGAAAATACATATATGGTAAGGTTTTATGATAGTGAAGGAAATGTTATCTATTCTGTGACAGTTAAAGAAAACGAAAGCGCAACTGCCCCAACACCCCCAACTAAAGAAGGTTATATTTTTGTTAGATGGGATAAGGACTATACTAATGTCACTCAAGACTTAGATATTTATCCTATTTATGAAAAAGAAATAATCAATGAATATACTGTCAAATTTTATGTGTTTGGAAAACTCATCAGTGAGCAAAAAGTTAAGGAAAATGATACGGCTATTGCTCCTGAAGTTCCGATAATTCCAAGTCATAGTTTTATTGGATGGGATAAAGATTTTACGAGTGTGAAGCAAAATTTAAGTATTTATGCAATATATAATAAAACTAGATTTGTAAGTTATATTAGTGAATTTGCTTTGGAAAAAATGGAGTCAATTGTGGATAAGATAAATAGTATTTCACGGGATAGAGCTGCAGTTACATTAACTAATATTTTCATCGGCGGTCCACGAAACACAAATTATTTAAATTATTATGATTACACATATTATCGTACTCGTAATCAATACGGCTTTGAAGTGGCGGTTAACGAACAAGGGATAGTTATTGATGCCAATACTTTAGTCGATATCCCTCAAAACGGTTTTATTTTATCTGGACATGGTACACGCGCTACTGAGCTTCGCAATAGTGTAAAAATAGGAGATTTAGTAGTGTTTGATTTTGTAAGTCAAACAGCAAAAGTATATCGTGATAATACTAATACTCCATTAATATCACTTAATGTTAAAATTAATTATATTAAAAATAAAATTGATTTTGCATCAACTAATTATAAAGCTGTTGATTATGAATTAATTAATTATAAGCTTAACGAAGCAATAAAATTCTATAACCAATTATTAGATAAATATGATTATCAAACTTACCAATCATGTGACCAATTATTACTTGATATTGAGTATTTATTAGTAGAAACTCGTCCTATTCAAACAAATGCTATATGGCATTACCCATTACGATCAGGGACTTTTTTTGAAAATTCTACTAAAGAAGTTCAACGATTACTTGATGAGTATCAAAAAATGGGAATTAATCGGATTTATTTAAATACGAATTTCAATGGTAGTTCGATTTACAAATCTCAATATTTAAATCAGTTAATTGCTAATAATTATAATTATGAAGGGTATAAAGATTATTTAGAATGTTTTATTGAAGAAGCCCACAAACGCAATATTGAAGTTTATGCTTGGACGAATACGTTGATTGCTGGGGACGGGATGAATAATAAGTTTTATTCTGACCGTGGATGGTTACTTACAAATTACTATGGAAGTAGTAACTTTGATAATATGTATTTTGTAGATATTTCTAATAGTCAAGTGCGAGACTTTTTGAAAAATGTCTTCAATGAACTTGCTAGTGAATATAATCTAGATGGTATTGAATTCGACTTTATCCGTTATCCATCAGGGAATTTATATAGTTTTTCTGGTGTAATTAGCGAAAGTCAAACTATTAATGATAGTGGATATACGGAAAGTTTTATTAGTGCCTTTAGGGAATATTATCCATTTACAGGCGATTTTAAAACTTTAATTCGAACTGACGAAACATTACGCAATATTTGGCTGAATTTCAAAACTATCTTACTTACTAATGTAGTCAATGAACTAACAACAACCATTCGTAATGCCAAACCTGATATTAAAATCACTGCCGCAATCATGCCTAATATCACTTCAGCTCGCAACGTTTATCGTCAAGATTGGTTAACTTGGATTGAATTAGGTTATTTAGATGGTATTGAACCAATGATATATACTGGTGCCACAAGTGATGTCATTAGTCAATTGACTAATTTATATAATCTTGTAAATGAACAGGCTGAGATTGTAGTTGGATTATTCCCAGAAGGGTCAGGTGCTACCCCAGGGGTGAATGCGGAACAGATTGATAAAGTGATTGAACTATTTCCAGTTGGATGGAGTAAATTTTCAAGTAAAACTATTTTAAATCATGCCTTTTACAATGAATCTTATAAATATTTGTATCGTCCATATATTGTGCAAAGTAGCGCCCCAAAAGAAGAGATTTTTTATGCATATTTTCTAGACTTGCACGAAAAAACAATAGGATATTATCAATATGTTACTGATGCTAGTAAAATAATACAAATTTTTAATCGCTTTAGTTTTGATGATCCTGTAGATTATGACACAATTTTAATGGAAATTTCGCAAGCAATTGAAGAAATTCCAAATGACATTATTAAGGTTCGCTTGCAACAAACAAATCAATACGTACAAACATTAATTAACCAAAAATGGTAAAATATGCCATAATAAAATGACATAAAAAAGAAATAAAGTGCTTGCTTTTTAAATTATAATTTAGTATAATATACAAGTAGCGATGGAGGGGTATAGTTTAATGGTAGAGCAGCGGTCTCCAAAACCGCAAGTGGAGGTTCGAGTCCTTCTACCCCTGCCACTACTTGAAATGGCGATTGTGGCGAAGCGGTTAACGCACCGGATTGTGGCTCCGGCATTCGTGGGTTCGAATCCCATCAATCGCCCCATATAACAAGCATAGGTTTGATACAATCGTATCAGGCCTTTTTTTGTTTGGTAGATAGGA
>LFRX01000050.1:16542-24503 GCA_001512985.1 Acholeplasmatales bacterium DTU056 | reverse complement strand
GTTTTCAATCTAAAACTATTGAGCAAAACTCCTCTATCATAAACTCCAAAAACAATGTTTGTATTGCCAATATCAAAACAAATCAACATTTCAAATCACCCTCTTCTAATTACTTTTTTATTTTACCATATTTTAAAAATAATGGAAATAAAAAAAGAAAGAAAAAAGACTGTCTAATGACAGTCTTTAAGGGATGATGATTTTAGTTTCGGAATCAAACCGTTCACTGTGATATAGAGAAATAATATTATCCCTTAACACAATGAAATAATCATCAATAAAGAAGTGTGAAATATGATTAAAGGAAATTGGGCTATTTATTAAAACATAATCATTATATATTGTATCATCAATACATAATACTATGTAATATACATAAGAATCGTTGATTTGAGTTTGAATATTTAAAATGTTATATTTTTGTCCTTGATATTGATAATTTTCAAACAATATTACATTGTTAGAAGATATATCGAAATTTTGGTTATATAATATTTGACGGTCTTTTGGTCGAAACATAGTAACGTTAATTTGCTCTTTGGTTATATTAAAATGAATTATTTTATCATATAATAGTTTATGGAATTCTAATAATCCATTTAAAGAAACCCTATCAGAAACAATATTTAGACCTTTCTGGTCATCTTGTGATAAATATACTAATCTAGAGTCTAAATTAACAACATAGAAATAATCATCTTTTTGAACTAGTAAACTATTTTTAGGACTATTCATTATATCAATCTGCTTTAAATAAAATAGGCGATCGTAAGTATATATTCGATAAACATTTTGATTATTCTCACTTAAAACCGTCGCAACAATAAAATTTCCATTATCTAAGAATATAAAATCATTATAAATATGTCCTTCAATTTTGTTACTATTATTAATTTTCATTCGATAAAAATCATATTGAACAATATAGCTTGACAAGGCATTATTTTGCTTGTCTTTATTTTCTATACTTACTGATATATATGCATAGCGATTATTGGCGGCTAAAAAGTAGTCCGACACTAATAAAGAATTAGTTGTGTATTTATAGCTTTTAAGATCGATTTTGGCTATACCTAGAACATATTTAATATTATTATCAGGAATATAGTAAATGTTCTTATAATTAATTTTTGGATATTTTACTTGTTTGTTAAATTTTAATGAGAAAATTTTTCCAACATAATCTTCATTTTTGTTTATGCCATTGACTGTAATCAAATATAAATATTTCCATTGAATTTTAATATCTTCTATTTTGCCTTTAACAATTATTTGCTTTTCTAGTTTTAAAGTATCTTTATTATGAATATTAATGATGCTTTCAAGATAAAAACTTTCATTTAAATATTTTCCATAAGTAAGAATTTTATTTTGATATGATAATAATCCATTAATTTCAATTGAGTCATCATATTGATAAAAATTGTCTTCAATTACAATTTCTTGGGCGTTATTTGTTAAATCGTTTTTGCTTACTTTAATTAAATTGTTTTGATTAGCAATATAGACATAATTCTTCTCACTTATAACTTTTTGATACTGTAAAACTTTAGGATTCACTTCTTTAGCAGCATTTAACGCTTCTTTGAAAAAAATTGACTCGTCTTCTTCTTTTAAGACTAAAGCATCAATCGTTTCATTAAATGCTTCCGCTGAAGCAACTCTTTTAAACGGGACATTAATCGATGGATCATTAAAAATTATAAATACTAAAAGTAAACATGCAATTGTTCCAAAAGAATAAGATATTCGGCTTTTAATTTTAGGACCTTTAAATAAAACACTTTGAGAACGTAAATATTTCTTTTTCAAAGCTAATTTCTCATTAATGGTTTGATATGAACTAAAATACATTCCCAAAATTAAGGCAATAATTAATATCACAACAATGATTAAGGTATATAACATTTACACATCACCTAAATATTTAACTTCTGTTTAAAACTTTTAACATAGGTCCGATTAACATCAATTCGATCTTTATTTGACATAAATAATTCTAATTTATAATTGAACATTGGCCGAATATACTCTATCTTTAAAATGTTTACTAGGAATGATTTAGAAGTGCGGACAAAGTTTTTATTTTCTAATATTTCTTCTAAAGCATATAATTTTTCTTGTACAATGTAGCGTTTTTTACCAACTACTGCAAACACATCATTTCCTAAGGCCTCAAAATATTCTATATCTTTTGTATTTAAACGAACTAATCCTTCCGGCCCTTCACCATTCACATAAAAGTCCGCCCCTAAAACTATTCCATCAATTATTTTGGAAACTTCTTCAAGATTATCCAGCGGGAAAACAATATTGATTTTATCTGTTTCAACGCATTCTTGATCCGGTGTTAAAACATACTGATAATCTTTAGTTTCGACTATATTTAGTTTGGCGATCAGCTCTTTCTTAATATTTACGTCTTTTGCTTTGACCTTAAACATTTTTCTTCCCCTTTAATTTATTATAACTTAAAATGATGACAAATTAAATATTTATAACTTATCTTACATAAAAACACTAATACCTTACAATAAAAAGGGGGCCACATAGCCCCTTTATTAATTATGCTCGTGATGAATATTTACCATCAAGTGTGCTGACAATGATTTTGTCCCCTTTTTCAATAAATAATGGGACTAATACACGATATCCTGTTTCAAGAATTGCTTCTTTTGTGGCATTGGCAGCGGTATTCCCTTTAACACCTGGAGGTGTTTCAATTACTGTAAGAACAACTTTTTCTGGAATTTGGATACCTAAAATTTCTCCTTTATATTCTATAATAGTAACACTCATTCCTTCAAGTAAAAAGTTTCTCTCAAATTCTAATTGACTTTCTGGAATATCAATTTGTTCAAATGTTTCCATATCCATAAAAGAATACATTCCGCCAGCATTATATAAATATTGCATTTTTTTCTTCTCAATTATTGCACGAGCAACCTTTTCGTCAGCCCCAAATGTATAGTCGATTATTGCTCCAGTACGTAGATTTTTAAGTCTAGTACGAACGAACGCTTGCCCTTTTCCAGGTTTAACATGTTGGAATTCTAAGACTTGAAAAATATTCCCATCATATTCAATGGTCATTCCAGTTTTAAAATCGTTTGTAGAAATCATGTAAATTCCTCCTAATAATGTAGATTTAAATTATTTCAATTGAGTATGAACATTTAAAAATTTGTTGGGATTTTAGATATACTAAATCCGCCTTGCTTGTAAACTCTCCATCAGTATCATATCGATCGGCATATCCAATCCATGGCTCTAAACAAATAAATGGAGCTTTCTTCGGATGTGTCCAAATCGCAAATGAACTAAAATCTTTAAAACTAAATTTAATTCCAGTATTTTTCTTTGATAATAATTTTACATATCGAGAAGATACTTTTGGAATTACAATTGCATCGACTTTAAAATAATCATAATCCAAATGAAGAGTTTGTAAGTTTTTAAAAATCATATATGGAAGATCAAAATTTAACGTGGCATCATTTTCAACCGTTGGTGAAGCAAATGATTCACTTTTTTCAAACTCAATCCGATAATCATTAAATTGCTCGTTTGGTCGTAATGGACATCTAAATCCAGGATGACCACCAATGTTAAAGAACATTTCTTTATCATCTAGATTAATAATTGTAAAAGTAGTTGTTAGTGTCTGATTTTGTAATTCATGTGTTATTAAAGCCTTAAATTTAAAAGGATACATTTGAAATGTTTCATCATTACTGATAAACTCTAACACTAGTTTATTACAATCTTGGGTTACGAGCAAGAATTCTTGATCTCGTAAAAAGCCGTGTTGATTCATATAATATGTCTTCCCCAAGATGTTAGTTTGTTTATTTTTTAAACTACCCACAATAGGAAATAGTACCGGACTTGAACGATTCCAAGAATCTTCACTTCCCGGCCAAATGTATTCAATATCTCCATTAACTAAAGACTTTAGTTCTGCTCCTTTTGAATCAATAATGGCGGTTAATTTATCGTTAAATATTTTAAACTTCATAAATGATCCTCCATTTACATAATTATATCATTTTTATAATTAAATGTTAATATTAAAATAATGAAAATTATATGTGGTATGATATAATATGTAATAAAGGATTGGTGATTACAATGGAAATTATTAAAATAACACCTCAAGGATTATGTAAAGGTGTTATTAATGCTATAAATATTATAAATAAAACATTAGAAGATAAAACTATTCCTCGACCTATATATATGCTGGGCGGTCTTGTCCATAATGATCATATTATTAATGCATTCAAAGAACAAGGCATTATTGTTCTTGATGATAAGAATAAAACTCGCTTAGAATTATTAGATGAAATTCCTAATGGACAAGGCACCGTTATTATTACGGCCCATGGTGTCGGAGATAAAGTAATTGAAAAAGTCAAAGAAAAAGGATTGTTCATTGTAAATGCCACCTGTAAAGATGTCACAAAAACTCATAATTTAATCAAGCATGCTTTGCAAGAAGGAAAGAAAGTCTTATATTACGGCAAAAATAACCATCCTGAAACTGAAGGAACTTTATTAATTTCTAATGAAATTATTTTAATTGAAGATAATTTTAATTTAGAAGATTTACCAGAAATAACAACTCCAGTTATTTTAACTAACCAAACTACAATGTCTTATCTAGATTGTTATAGAATATATCAAAAATTGCTTACTAAATATCCACAGTTAGAGCTTTTAGAAGAAGTATGTAGCGCGACAAGACTCCGCCAAGAGGCAGTTATAAGACAAGCTGGACAAGCCCAGTTGTGTCTTGTAGTTGGTGATAAAAAAAGCAATAATACACAAAAACTTGTAGAAATGGTATTAAAATATACTAACTCAGAGTGCATTAAGATTCAATCCGTAGAAGATTTGAATGACATTGATTTAGATAAATATTCTTCAATTAGTATTACAGCCGGAGCATCTACTCCTAAGGCCATAGTAAATGAAATTATTGAAACATTGCGTGTTTATCCCAAAATTAAAAAGCCCTTTAAAACTAAGTTAAAGGGCCTAGATTACTTACAATATCGTTAATTTGCTCGTAAGTATGCTTGGTGCTTTTCAGCTAAGTTTTTAATAATGCGTTCAATTGCATTATTAATTTCTGAATCTGTTAAAGCATTTTCTGAATTAAAGAATAATTTGATAGCCACCGATTTTTCGGTGTCTTTTATTTTTTCACCGGTATATATATCAAATACTTGCAAGTTCTTAACTAATTTTGAAGATGATAAAATGGTGTCAATAATATCTTGAGCCATTACTTCTTTGTTAACGACTATTGCTAGATCTCTTTCGATATCTAAATATCGTGGTAAAGTTTTAAATTTATTTACTTTTGGAGGGTTAGATAAAAGTTGATCTAGTTTTACTTCAAATACAATTACATCATCTAAATCATTTTTTTGAAGGTATTGTGGATGAAGATAGCCTAGATATCCAATAGTATTTCCATTTAATTTTATAATTGCGCTTTTATTCGGATGTAATTCTGGATATTTATCTTCTAACGGATGATATGTTACTTCTGAATTTAGTCTTTTGAACACTTCATTTAAAATTCCTTTAACAGTATAAAAATCAAACGTTTCAATATTACCATCCCATGAAAAACGATATTGATGAGAAAATGCTCCAGCAAGTAGTTGTTCTTCACATAATTGATTGTCTAAATAATAGTAAATATTGCCAATTTCAAATAATGCTAAATTTTTATTTTTACGAGCATAATTATATTTGACTGTCTCAATTAGATTTGGCATTAAACTTCGACGAATTGTTTTTCTTTCTTCACTTAAAGGCATTATTAAACTTATCCCTTTAGCATTTTCATTAACAAGAATTCGAAACTCTTGAGCTTTTTGTTCATTTAGTAAAGTATAATTAATAACTTCGCTAACTCCTAATGTACTTAAGGTGTTGCGAATAGCACGAAGATATTGTTGGCGTTGATTAAATAAACCTTGCATATTAGATTCCGGTAAAGTGATTGGAAGTTTATTATAACCATAGATCCGAATAATTTCTTCAATTAAGTCTTCTTTAATATTAATATCAAGTCGACGATTAGGAACATAAACATATATTTCATCATCTTTTAGAACACATTTAAATTGTAATCTTTCTAAAATGTTAACTATTTCGCTAGTAGAAATATTTGTTCCTAGTAATTTATTGACTTGTTTTTCAGAAATGACAATTTCTTTATCAGGAACATGTTTGATACCAACAAAAGCGCTTCCTGGATGAGCCTTCGCCTCGGCAAGTTCTTCAAGTAAATATGTTGCATATTCTAAAGCTAATTCTGTTTGATTTATATCAACTCCGCGACTAAAACGAAGTGATGATTCACTTTGTAAATTTAATCTACTTGAAGTTTTACGAACGCTAACCGGATCAAAAACCGCTGCTTCTAAAACGATTCGGGTTGTTTTTTCAGTAACTTCAGTATTTAATCCTCCCATTACCCCGGCAATCGCCACTGGTTCTTTTCCATTAGTGATAACAATATCATCACTTGTTAAAACGCGTTTTTGCTCATCTAGAGTGATAATTTCTTCATTGTCATTTGCTTGACAAACAACAATTTGATTCCCAAGCAAATCATAATCAAATGCGTGTAATGGTTGTCCAAATAACGCTAGAATATAGTTAGTAATATCAACTACGTTATTAATTGGCCGAATACCAAAAGCGATTAGGCGGGAAGTAAGCCAACTTGGTGATGATTTAATTTTGACATCACTAAAAACTTTAGCATAGTATGTTAAGCACTTATTAGTTTTATTTTCAACCGATACTAGATCACTACTATTTGGTACTCCGCTATTTTGGGTATGAAAATTTGGAAGTTTTAATGGACGGTTAAAGATTGCTGAGATTTCATAGGCAAGACCTATCATACTTAATAAATCTGCACGATTTGGGGTAATTGATAAATCCAAAACAAAATGATTTAAACCTAATACTTTTAATGGATCCTCACCAGGGGTAACTTTTTCTTCAAAATAGAAAATTCCGTTTTGATATTTTTTATCAATATATTTTGGTTCAATTCCTAGTTCTTGTAATGAACAAATCATACCAAATGATTCAATACCACGAATTTTCGCTTTTTTAATTTTTAGTCCACCCGGTAATTCTGCCCCAATTTTGGCAACAATAACATCCATCCCTGCTTGAACATTTGGTGCTCCACACACAATCTCTAACATTTCTTTTCCGGCATTTACTGTACAAATAGATAAATGATCACTATTTGGATGGTCACGACGAATCATTACTCGTCCTATTACTAAATTATCTATATCGATTATTTTTTTGAATTCTTCAACTTCAACTGAATATAGTGATAATGTTTCAACTAAATCTTTTATGCTTATATCACTAATATCAACTAATTCATTTAACCAACCTAAATTTAGTTTCATAATTCCTCCTTAAAATTGATGCAAAAATCTTATATCATTTGTATAGAAATGACGGATATCGTCAATTTCATTTCGTAACATTGTAACTCGTTCAACCCCTAAACCAAAAGCAAAACCTTGATAAATTTTACTATCATATCCAGCCATCTCTAATACACGTGGATGAACCATTCCGGCACCAAGAATTTCAATCCAACCAGTATGTTTACACATTGGACATCCTTTGCCATTACACTTAAAGCAACTTACATCAACTTCAACGCTTGGTTCAGTAAATGGGAAGAATGATGGTCGAAATCTAATTTCACGATCTTTTCCAAACAAATGTTGCATTAACAACGCTAAAGTTCCCTTTAAATCTGCCATCGTTGCTTTTTTATCCACGACAAGGCCTTCAATTTGCATAAATTGATGAGAATGAGTTGCATCGTCATCATCCCGACGATAAACTTTCCCTGGACAAATTATTTTTACTGGTTTTCCTTTTTCACGCAATAAAGT
>LFRX01000050.1:8167-16527 GCA_001512985.1 Acholeplasmatales bacterium DTU056 | reverse complement strand
GCTGGGTGATTTTTTGGAATATTTAACATTTCAAAATTATATAAATCTTCTTCGACTTCTAGCCCTTCTTCAATTTTATATCCTAGTCCGACGAAAAAATCTTCAATTAATTGAATAGTTTGAGTTAAAGGATGAAGTGTTCCAGTTAAATTATTTCTTCCTGGTAATGTTACATCTATTTTATCTTGGGCTAATTTTGTTTCAACCATAGCTTGTTCTATTTTTTGACGTTGGAAAATAATTAACTCTTCAATAAAATCTTTAAATTGATTAACTTGTTGTCCAAGTATTTTCCGTTCTTCAAGAGATAAATTTTTCATTTGAGACATAATTTCTTGTAAGGGACTTTTTTTACCTAAATAATAAGCTTTAAATTCATTTAGTTGATTAATTGTTTTAACATCAGTAATTCTTTGACTAGCTTCTTGTTGTAATTGAGTTAAATTTTCAACCATCTTTATCATTCCTTTCTATATAAAATAAAAGACCTTAAAGAAACTCTTTAAGGACGAATAATTCGCGGTACCACCTTAATTCACTTTGTCTTTAATAAACAAAGTGCACTCATTAACCTTTAACGCAGTTACGCGGACCGGATTAGGGCCTCTCCAAGGGTGAATTCATAAAGGCAACTATTAAGAGACTCTCAGTTTATAATCTCTTTTCCCTGTAAATAGTTGGATCTTTATTACTACTCCCTTATCAACGAGTTATTTATATTATATCACACTCTATTAAATAATCAATATGTTTTTGGTGAAAATTGAAAAAGCAAGGTTTCCCTTGCTTTTATCTCCAATTATTGTGGTGTAACAGGGGCTCCAGGGAATTCAAATGGACTTTCGCCAACTTGACCCATTGGGCCAAAACCTCCTACGCCTGGACAACAACCAATATTTTCTTCACAGAAAGTATTTTCTTCGCTGCATGTAAATTTCGGAATAAATCTATTACGTTTAATAGTATGGTTAATTATTTTTGTGTGAATTTCACAAATATGTGGTTGTTCGATAATATTGTAACGATGGCATACTACAACTTGGCGATTAACGATTGGTGGGCATACTTGCACGTTTGGTTGATTTGGAAAACCTAATAATTCATTCATCTTCTTCCCTCCTTTTCGTTATATTATACGAAAAAAGACTTGATATGAATGTGCTTATGTCTTGGTCTATAAAAATTATAAAAATTTAAAAAAATTGTAAAAATAACAAGAACTGTTACTATATTTTTAATTTGACTTTTGAGTATTATTAAGATAATATATTAATAGTATCATAAGATAAATGGAGGTTATCAAAATGTATTATACACCAATAGTTATAGAGAGAACAGGTTATGGTGAACGATCTTATGACATATATTCACGTTTACTAAAAGATAGAATAATTATGTTAAATGGAGAAATTACCGATTCCTTAGCCAATAGTATTGTAGCCCAGCTATTATTTTTAGCCGCTGAAGATCCAGAAAAAGATATTTATTTATATATAAATAGTCCTGGCGGTAGTATTACAGCCGGAATGGCTATTTATGATACCATGAATTTAATTTCACCAAACGTAAACACCATTTGTGTTGGAATGGCTGCTAGTATGGCTGCTTTTTTACTATCAAGTGGAACAAAAGGAAAAAGATATGCTCTTCCTAATAGTGAAATTATGATTCATCAACCAATGGGAGGAGCTCATGGTCAGGCTACTGAGATACAGATTGCTGCAAAACATATTCTTCGCGTAAAAGAACGAATGAATAAGATTTTTGCGGAAAATACTAATAAAACTATTGAACAAATTAATCAAGATACTGAGCGTGATTTTTATATGTTTGCGGAAGAGGCATTAGAATATGGCATTATTGATGAAATTATGGTTAAAAAGGATATAAAACCTAATAAGTAATTTTCTAATATGTATTGCTAGTAAAAAAAGGAACTGTTTTTACAGTTCCTTTTTTCATACATGGGTTATTATATTGTATCTCCTAAATAATACGCATAAAGTACAATATTACCCGATGATTTGGATTTGATTATATCAAATTTTGGGTAATTTGATTTATCTTTAAGTTGCGCTGGAGTCAATTTAGGTTGTGTATACCATCCAATAAATAATCCTTTACTTTCATGAACAGGCCAACTAGCTCTATCTGTTGGGAAGATGATATCTTCAGATAGATATGTATAAGTTTTTGGATATCTTGCTTCAACCCCTTCTGGGAAATATCCTCCTCGTAAATCATATGTGATTGTAAAGACTACTGGAGACCATTTAGCATAAAGTGTTGTGCTTTTTTCAATTGTATCGACATCAAAATCCCATGGCGTATCTAGAGCTCTATCTTTGAACCATCCTTCAAACGCTAAAATGGAATTTCCATTTTCGTCAGTTACAACTGGATCTTCAGGTTTTGGTATTTTACTTCCTTTTTGTAAATTGTATATTGTTTTAACATATGCATTATCAAGACCGGTATAAAATACAACACTTAAGGTGTCATCGTTAATTTTACGATCCTCACAACCTGCTAATATAACTCCAAATACAACAATTAATAACGTTGCTATTATTTTTTTCATTTAGCACCACCTCACTCGATGCCTAATTGCTGTTTGTATTTTGCTTGCTCCTCTTTATTTGCATATACAAAGTGACCAGGTTTAATTTCAACTAATTCTGGTTTGTCATGCAAATAGTTATGAACAGACGGATCATAGGTAATACGAACACGTTTTGCTTCATAATCTGGATCTGGATGAGGGATTGCAGAAAGGAGAGCTTTAGTATATGGATGAAGCGGATTAGCAAATAATTCTTCAGAAGAAGCTAATTCCACTATTTTACCATAATACATAACAGCAATTCGATCACAGAAATATTTAACTACTGATAAGTCATGGGCAATGAAAAGAATTGTTAACCCAAGTTGTTCTTTTAAGTCATTTAATAAGTTAATAATTTGCGCTTGTATAGACACGTCTAAAGCACTAATTGGCTCGTCAGCAATAATCAAATCTGGATCAACTACTAATGCACGAGCAATACCAATTCGTTGACGTTGTCCACCACTAAACTCATGTGGATATCTACTAGCATGGTCACGAGATAATCCAACTAGTTCAAGAACTCGATTAACTTTTTCATTTATAATTGCCTTATTTCTTTCCCCTCTAACAACTAATCCTTCCGAAATAATCTCACGAACAGTCATTCGTGGGTTTAATGAAGAAATTGGATCTTGAAAAACCATTTGCATCGTAGACATATTTCGTGCATAACTTGGTTTTTGAGCATTGATTTCTTTTATTTTTTTCTTTAATTTACGTTTTTCCTCAGCAATTACTTCCTTAGATTCTCCTCTTGCTAAGGCTTTTTGTTTGAATAGATTAAACTCTTCTTTTAATTGTTTAAGTTTACGAATACGTTCAGCTTTTTCCTCTGGAGTTTCTTTTAGTTTATTATAATAACGATTAATTTTTAATTGTCGTTTTTCTTCATCGATTATTGCCTGATATTTTTGCTTAATTTTCTCAATTTCTTCAAGATTATCCACATATAATTCTGGATGATCTTTAGCATGTTGTTTAACTTCGTTTATTCTTTGTTTTGCTTGTTGATTAATTTCTTTAATTTTTGCATTAATTTCTTTAATTTTTTGGGCTGTTGAAAGTTTTAATTGTTTAATTTCATTTTCTAATGCTTCTTTATCAGGTTTATTTTCATCTATTTTAGCAATTTCAACTTGATGTTCAGCCTCTAATTGTTCATAGATTTTTTGATATTTTACTTTAACAGCATTAATTTTTTCAACAATTTCAGGATCTTTTAAATTAACCTCCGGTTTAAATTTAATTTTATGACCTTGGCGAATTTGATCCTCATATTGAGCTAAAATATCAGGACTTACTTCAGATAATTTATTAATTAAACGATCAATTGTTTGAGCAATATTTTCCTTATGAACTTCATTTTCTTCAGCTAATCGTTCGATTTTTTCATTTTCTGGGATAGGTAACCCTTTAATATATGCTATTTTCGATTTTGATTTTTGTTCAATTAAATGTAGAGTTTTGTTGTAAATTCTAAATAAATCTAAAACATCTCGTTGACGAATACGGTCAATTTCGGCTTTTTCTTCTAAACGAACTTTATTGCGTTTCGATTCAAAAGCATGTAATGCTATTGAAACTTTTTCTTCATAATCGTTAATTATTTTATTAATTCTAATAATTTCATTTTCTTGTTGTTTTTGTAACTTTTCAATTTCCGCATTCATCAAAACAATTTCGTTATTAGCCTCGTCTTTAATGTTTTTAATTTTTTTAGCTAATGGACGATGTTCAGTAATTTCATTTTTGCGGGCAAGTTTAGCTTTGCGAATGCGATATTTGTTACCTTGTAATCCAGCTGAAATTATTCTTCCATTATATTTAATAGTACCATCAGTAATATCATATAACTTAATTATACATCTACCAGTTGTTGTTTTCCCACAACCGGACTCTCCAACAAGTCCAAAAACTTCACGTTTATAAATATCAAACGAAACACCATCAACAGCCTTAACAACTAATTTTCGGGAACCAGTTCCAACTTTAAAGTGTTGATATAAGTTACGTACTTCTAATACTTTTTGATTGTAATCTATGTTTTTATGACGGCTCATTTACTTTGCCCCCTTTTACTCATTAGTTTTAAAACTGCGGCTGGTGGTGTCACTTTAGGAGCATCTGGATGTAATAACCATGTTGCTGCATAGTGTGTATCACTAACTTTAAAGAAAGGAGGCTCCATTTCAAAGTCAATTGCTAAGGCATAGTTATTACGTGTAGCAAAAGCATCTCCAACTGGAGGATTAATTAAGTTTGGTGGTGTTCCAGGAATAGCATCCAATCTACCTTCAGTTTCTAAACTTGGCATTGATGATAATAATGCCCAAGTATATGGATGTTTTGGATCATAGAATATTTCCTCTGTTTTTCCAATTTCGACAACTTTTCCAGCATACATAACTAAAGCGCGATCAGCCATATGAGCAACAACGCCTAAGTCATGGGTAATAAAGATAACTGATAAGTTACGTTCTTTTTTTAATCGATTAATTAAGTCTAAAATTTGTGCTTGAATAGTTACGTCTAATGCGGTTGTTGGTTCATCACAAATCAATATTTCCGCATTATTCGCTAACGCAATTGCAATAACGATACGTTGTCTCATTCCTCCTGAGAATTGGAATGGATATTGATGGTATCGTTTTTCGGGTTGTGGAATACCAACTTCACGCATTAACTCGATAGCTTTTTGTTTAGCGGCGCGACGTGATAAGTTTAACTTCAATATCAACGTCTCCGCAATCTGTTTTCCAACTTTCATTATTGGGTTTAAACTAGACATTGGATCTTGGAAAATCATGGCGATTTTTGTCCCACGAATATCCGTAAATTCTTCTTCAGTTAATAACATTAAATCTTTATCTTGATAATAAATTGATCCCTTTTCATGAATAGCATTTCCCGCTAAAAGTCCCATAATAGCTCGGGACGTAACACTTTTTCCAGAACCTGATTCACCAACGATCGCTAATGTTTCCCCGCGATATAAATTAAAACTTACTCCGCGAACCGCTTTTAAAATCCCTTGTTGAGTTTTAAATGAGATGTGAAGGTCATCAACTCTTAAAATAACTTCTTTATTTGGTTGTGTTATAATGTTTGTCATTCTTCCACACCTCGTAAAGTTGGGTTAAAGGCATCGCGTAGTCCGTTACTAATTAAGTTAAACGTAATCATTAAAATCGAAATGTAAATTGCAGGGAAAACAAGCATATGTGAAGATCGTTGCATAACTGTTTGACCTTCAGACAACATTCTACCGATACTTGTAGTTTTACTATATTTGATAATTCCTAAGAATGAATAAATTGATTCAGTAAAAATAAATGATGGAATTGCTAATGAGAAAGAGGTGATTAAAGTTCCAATAGCGTTAGGAAAAATATGTTTGCGAATAATACGTGCATCTCCAGCACCATAAGAACGGGCCGCTAAAACATAATCACGGTTTTTATAACGATAGAATTGCATACGAGTGGTTCCATAGAATCGTATCCATCCATTGAATACGAAAGCAAAAATGATTATTGCAAATCCACTACCGTAGCGTAAAATTAGCAATGTTAAAATAACCATGAATGGTAGATTTCCAATAATATCTACAAATCTTTCGAATAAGATATCTAATGTCCCGCCATAGTAACCCATAATAGAACCAAGAATAATTCCAATGATCATATTAATAACAGTAATTACTGTTGCCAAAATTAACGATACCCTTGAGGCTTTCCAAATATTTGTAAAGATATCAGCCCCAATTCCATCTGTTCCAAACCAGAAATAAGTATCTTCAGGTGCTGTTCCTAATGCATATCTAAAATAGTCGATTTGTACTTTGTAGTTAGAACCTTGAATCTCTACTAATCTTAGTACTGCATTTTTTTGTAAAACTTCTTCGTATTCTTCTGGAGTAAGTGTTTCAATTCGAGCTTGTGGTGTGTCTTCATCACCAAAAGATAACACATAAGCTATATATTTATAATAGTCAACTACAATATCAGCTTTTCCATCATATTCTCTAATGATTTTAACTACAATAGTATCATCATAAGCGTTTAAACTATCAATAAATGCTTTATTTCGATTGTATAATGTTTTGCGTCCAGCAAAAATCCCTAATTTCTCAACAACAGGAATTTTGGCTGGTAATTCTTGAAATTTTAGAGCAAACTTACGGTTCGTTTCAACAAGATCATATTTTTTCATATAAGGGCCAAAGATTGTGAAGAACAAAATGATGGATAAAATGATTGTTGCTATTACTGACATTTTGTTGCGTTTAAAACGAAGCCAAGCATCTTTATAATAACTAAGAGGTTTCGCCAGGGAGTATTGCTCAGATGCTCCTTCTTTATTTTTTACTAAAACTAATTTACTTTTATCAATATTTAATTGATTTACATCATTAACAACCATCATTGTTTTCCGGCCCCCATTTTAATTCTTGGATCAATAAATCCATATGATAAGTCCGCAACAATACCTGCCAACAATCCAATTGATAAATAGAAGATTGAAATCATCATAACCATTGGATAATCAGGTAATCCATCAGTTGACCCTATTGCCTCGATATATAATCCACCGACACCAGTTATTTTGAATGTTTGCTCTACGATTAATGAACCTGATAATAATGATACGAATCCACCAATAATCGCTGGTGCGAACGGAACAAACGCATTTCGTAAAGCGTGTCTTAATGTTGCTTGTCGTTTAGTTAAACCTTTTGCTCGCGCTAGCAACATAAATTCAGATGTTAAAGTCTCGCTCAATTCTGCACGTAGTAAGCGAGTCCAGCCAGCGATCATTCCTGATGATAGAACGGTGATTGGTAAAATTCGTGATAAAACATCTCCTACCGGGTCTAAAGCAGCTTTCTCTTTTGTTAAAACGAAAGCAAAAGGTAGGATTTTCCATTTATATACAAATAATAGTTGTAATAACACAGCGATAACGAATGATGGCACCGAAATTAAGATCATAACCCCAATTGAGATAACATGATCAGTTGGTTTGTTTTTCTTAAGGGCTGCTAAAATTCCAAGCCCAATCCCAAGTGGGACAGAAATTAAAAATGGGAAAATATTAATACGGATTGTTTCAGGTAAACGTTCAAATAATACATCATAAACATAACGTTTACGGACAAATGAATACCATGAAACTTTAAAGTATTCTTCACCTTTAAAGATTTCTGTAATCCATCGCCAAAATTGCACATAAATAGGGACTATTGGCTTACCATCTGGGCCAAATCCCATCATTCGTAATCGCCATGCACGAATATCAGGGTCTGCACCAATCTCCATTTGATGAAAATCAGGCATTAATCGAATAATATAAAAAATCAAATATGTCAAAATAATAAAGGTAATAATCATTAAACCAATACGTTTTAATACATATTTTGTCATCATATAAATTTCACCACTCTTACTTATAAACAACAACCCTAATGAATTAAATTCATAAGGGTTGTTGCTTGTTTTTTACTTCTAAGTTTATTTTAATAGTTTTAATTATTTTGCTGCTTTAATATGAGTGTATGTTAATCCACCCCAGCCCATAAATAAGCTGTAAGAAGGAGCCATACGGATTACTCTATTAGATAATACAGCGGCAGATGTAGCAGAGAATAATGGAATAGCAATCATTTGATCTAATAGAGCTTTTTCAAGAGCAGCTGTAATGTTTGTTAAGTCTTCTTCTATGCCGACATACTCAACTTGGAAGTTAGTTGTAT
>LFRX01000050.1:0-8154 GCA_001512985.1 Acholeplasmatales bacterium DTU056 | reverse complement strand
TTCTAAGAATTTTTCTTCATGCTCTTCTAATTCTTCGCCTTTTTCTAATTTATTTTTCAAGATGAAAGTTAGGTATGGAATTTCAGCACGTACTGGAAGGTTACCTGTATCATGACCACGACCAACTAAGAATGTTGAGAATGTTCTACTGAAGATATAACCCATACCAAATGTTGCTTGGAATGTTGCCCCAGACATACCAGTAAAGCATAAATCGAAGTCGCCGTTATTACGTTGAGATGTAAATTGAGCTTGGCTTAATCCATTTAACTCAATTTCAAACTCAATTAGTTGACCGTTGTATTCAACTGTTTTGTTAAATACGCGTTCATATTGAGCTTTAACCCAGTTCGCCATACGACGGTTAGATTCTACATCATAGAATGCGAATTCAATTACAACTTTTTCACCTGCTTCATATTTACCTTTTGAAACCGCATTAGCATAAGCTATTTTGAATAAATTACGAGCTTCTTCAATATCATAACCTTTTTGTTCAGGTTTTAAGCCTAATTCAGCCAATACATTTAAGTGTTGTGCACTGCTTGCATAAGCTCCTGAAGCAGCTTCGTTAACTTGGTGAATGTTACTTAAGTAACCTAATGCTGGTTGGGAAGGTGGTTGAACAGTGTCAGTATAGTCTTGACGATCTGTTGCTAAATATAAAGCTTTTCTAAACTCTTTTTCTAATAGAATTGGAGGTGTTTCTTTTCCACTTGTTCCATCAGTTCTATCTAAGCTAATTGCAAAACGATAGAATGAGTTAGAAGGAGCAATATATAGGTTAGCGTCATTTTTGAATTCATTCCAATATGCTCCACCAACACCAGCGATATCTAATCTACCAGCTTTGAATTCGTTGATAATTTGAGATTGGTCAGTAATAATTGGACCATTGATTGTTTTAATTGTGTATTTATGTTTATCATAGAAGTTTTCGTTTCGAGTAAATGTAAATTGTTTTCCATCTTCCCAGTTAGATAGAACATATGGTCCATATGAAACAGGAATATTTTCAATTGAACCATAGTTTGTTACTTTACGTTCAGCATCAAATCCAGCTTCAAATTTTTCTGGATGAACTAAACATACAATTCCTAAGTATGTCATTAGATGCCATTGAGTGACTGGAGTTTCTAATGTTAATTTAAATGTATATTTGTCAATAATTTTGAATCCAACTTCATCCCAGCTTGTTTCAGGCCATACGCCTTTGTCTGGATCCTCGTCATCTAATGGTCTTCCTTGTTTGAAATATGCTTCACCATTTTTCAATGGAATGTAGTCACCATTGTATAAATAGTTAGCACGTTCATTGTTTTGGTTACCATCTAGATATTGTTTAAATGAATATTCAAATACATGTGCGTCGATTTCGCGTCCGTCTGCGAATTTCAAATCTTTTCGTAATTTAATAATCCATTCATCATCTTGATTTTCTTTTGCAGCTTTATCATCTAGGACGCCAATTGATTTTTCGAAGTTGCTATTTTTGTCAACAGAAATTGGGAAATCAGCCGCCATACCTAAAACGAATGTTCTAGCTAATGCTGGCATTTCAGTTTTATTAGGCGCATCAAATGGAGTTTCATTTCTTCCTCTAATATTTGAGAAGTCGCCTGGGAATTGTGCAAATCCTTCTTCAATACCTTTATACCAGTTGTAATCAGTGGTATATAGAGAATCTACTAAAAGATCATAAACATCTGATTCTGAAGCAGCTGTTGAGTTTAATGGGTTTAAGGTATTTACTTCACCGAATGCTAGGTTGTAAACACCGTTGATATCAATGTCATTACCATATACATATACATAGAATGTTCTTTCAACTTCTAATTCTTCCCCTGTTTTAACAACAGTACCAGCAACTGTTGCTACTAGTTTAACACCAGTTCCTAGACCTTGTGGACGTACAACACGACCTTTTGTATCAAGAACTTCTGTTTTATTAGAAGCCCATGTAATATTAACGTTAAAGTAACCTAGTGATTGTGGAATAATGATGTCACTTGCAGCGCGATCTGGAAGTGTTAACTCTCTAATTAATTGTTCTAATACTTCACTTGTAAGATCTTCATAGACTTCGCCGCTTGGCACTTTAACTAATACTGTGAATTCTTTTTCCTTTTCAATTTTTTTAAGTTTTGCTGTTACTGTCAAATTAACTTCAACATCCTCATCTTCAGGAAGGAAAGCTAAAACAGTATATTCATCTCCTGTGACAGTTTCAGCAACTTTAAGTACGTTTTCATTGCTTGATTTCCAAGTTAAAGTAACATCGCCAACTTTTGTTTTAACTTTGGCAGGCACTTTAAACCCTGTTTGAGCCTCAGTAGGCACAGCAATTTGTTTTAAAACATCTTCAACGGCACGCTCATATTTGTTTTCACATGCCACAAGCGCAAATGCCATTAAAACAACAAACAATAATGCAAATAATTTCCTTCTCATATCCTCACACTCCTTTTTTGTATTACTGGTATTTTACTATTTCTTTACTAAATTGTCAATAGTCTTGATAAATAACTTTAAAAATTTTATCGTAGAAAACGCTTACTTTTAATTTTTTGAACTTATAAAATTTTAAAATAAGCTCATAATAAAATAGTTATCAATAACATTAAAACTTTAATTTAAACACCTATTTCTATTTATTTTGACGAATTTTAGCGTTTTGTTACTAATTTTGCGATTGTTATAATTTATTATAGGAAATATTGTAGAAAGCGTTTTCTATATGTTTTCAACTATAATAGTACAACAAATTTTAATATTCAAATTGCAAACGTTAATTATTTGTTATATAATTAGTTACATAAAAGTTAGGTGATAAAATATGGATCCAATTACAAAAAGATTGTTAATTCGTAATATTGTAATTCAATCAATTATTTATATAATAATCGGTATCCTAATTACTATTGGAGTATTATTCTTTTCTGGATCATTTGATATAATAGCATGGGTCAATGGATTATTTCTGGCCGGATCTTTGTTAATTGCATTTTCATGGATGATTGTCATATCAAATGCAAATTTATTTACTCCATTAATTTATGGTGTTAAATCATTTTTTACGTATTTAATTGGTAGAAAAATGGAAAAAGATCTAGTAGAATATACCGCATCACGCAAAACGTATGGAAAAGAATTTATTTTAGTTCCTTTAATTGTTGGGGTACTGTATATAGCTGTTGCCGTAATGATATGGACAATTTATTCTAGTTAAAATAAATGGGAAGCGTTAACTATATGCTTCCCATTTTTTATTATTCAATAAAAGCTTTTTTAACACGAATCCAAAAATCATCTTCTTTTTTAGTTAAGAAAATTGCTACTTTTTGTGATAATGTGACTTTAATAGTATGAATATTTTCTAAATGTTCACGTTCTCCATCCGCAACTATAAATATATTTTCATAATTCTTAGACACTAAACTAACAAAATGATATTTTGGTAATACTAATGGTGAAGAAATAGTCTTAAATACACGATTATTAATAGAAGCTATTTCTGTAAGTTGAAAAGATTTTACTTCAGGATGAACAACACTTCCCTGTAGGCTTTTATTATATGCTGTACTTCCGGAAGGTGTGGAAATTAAAAACCCTGTTCCGCGAAAAGTTTCAAAATGAATATCATTAATATACACATCAATTATTTGAGTATGAATAGGATTAGTAATGGCAATTTCATTCAAAGCATATGATGTATATTGCTCTTGATCATTAATTAACGTATATTCTAATAAATTAAAATGACATTCACGATAGTCTTTATTTTTTAAAAATTCTACCATTTTATCAATTTCACTAGGTAAAAATTCCGTGTAAAAACCCAACTTCCCAGTATTTATTCCTAAGAATTTTACTTGGTCAATTCGAAATAAATTATTTCGGACGGCATTTAACATTGTACCATCACCGCCGACTGAAATAATTAATTCGGGATTTTCTACGTCATAAACAAAACCAATTTCAGTTAATTTATTAATTATTTCTTGGTTATACAAATCATTCCCATATATTAAATATCGCAAAATTCATCACCATTTTTTCATATTATTTGGATATATTTCAAGTTGTTCGGCTGGATAAGGCTGGCGTCTTATTCCTTCTCCTCCAAGCGATTCTACTAATTGTTTAATTTTTGACATTTCTAAATCTAAAGCGGTCGCTGCTTCTGATGCGGCAAATAACCGTGCTTTTATATCTTCAGGAATATTACGCAAAAATTTATATTTTAAAGAATGTTCAATACTAGCCCACAAATGCATAGCATGAGTACGAATTTGAAATTCCATATTAATTGGTATTTGCCCGTCTATCGTTTCCACATTATACTTTGCAATAATATGTAATGATTTATACCCACTTGCTTTAGGATTTTTTATATAGTCACGGACTTCTACGACCTCTAAATCTTTTCGATTCTTAATCATCTCCGCAACCTCATACACATCTTGCATATATTTACATGTAATACGTACTCCAGCAATATCATATATTTTATCAGGAATTTCTTCTAATGATATCCCCAGTCTTTTAGCTTTGTCTAAAATACTTTCTGGGCTTTTCACTCTACCAGTAACAATTTCAATTGGATTCTTTAATCCTTTCAAAATGTGTTGTTTTTTAATTGCTTCAAGTTTAATAATAAAAGACTGAACAGCCATTTCATAAGGTTGAAGAAAAATCTCCCACCGAAAATCTTTTTCGTTCATCATGATTTCCTCACCAATATTATTTTACCATAAAGCCTTTTCATTTAAAATAGTTTTATTTTATAATTCATTAATCGATAAATTTAAGCACAAACTGTTTTTAATTTCAAAGAAAGATTAAACATTAAATAGACGAAATATTATTATTGATTTTTATTGATTATTATGTATAATATAATAGATGCTAACAAATATTAGATAGCAAGGAGGATAATATGCAAAAATCTATTGAAGTCGAATTCAAAACGATGTTAACTGAAGAAGAATATAACCGATTGATGAAACAATTCGAAGGGAACAAGACTGACTTTCAAACAAATCATTATTTCGATACTCCACGCTTTTCATTAAAAGCCTATAAAACTTCTTTAAGAGTCCGTGAACGAGAAAACTTTGAAATAACCTTAAAACGAAAAAAAGGTTATTCTATGTTAGAATTAACCGAACCAATTACTCGTGAACAATTTGAAGAGTTCAAAAATGGCGGTCCTATCCCTTCAGAAGATATAGCTAATGAAATATTACCAATTATTGGTGGCCAAAAATTAGTTAATTTTATGAGTCTATCCACACTAAGAATGTATTTACCTTATAAAAATGGCTATTTATTTATTGACAGAAGTACTTATTTAGGTGTTGTCGATTACGAATTAGAATATGAAGCCAAATCCTATTATCAAGGCAAACAAGAATTTATTGAAATTATTAATGAATTAGGCATTCAATATAAAAAAGCCGATAAAAAAATTAAACGGGCTTATAATGCTTACAAATTATATGGATAACAAAAACACGGAAAATAAGTTTTATATATTATTTTCCGTGTTTTATTTTTTAACTGGATATTTAATTTTATTTTTCTCTAATTTTTCTTGGATAATTTCTTTAATGTCAAAATTATATAACTTGCACATTGTTAAAGTATACATTAAAATGTCCGCCAGTTCTTCTTTAATATTTTCGATATTCGTGCCTTCGTCGCTCCATTGGAAATTTTCTAATAATTCGGCGGCTTCAATTATAATTGATTTAGCCATATTAGCCGGAGTATCAGTTTTATCCCAGGAGCGTTCTTTTCGAAAGGTTTCAATCATCTCATAAATTTCTTCTAGCATTATTCAAACCCTATTGCTTTAACGTATTCGCAGTCTTCCCCATCTTTTTTATTTTGGCAGTTAATGCAATCGATATCCCGTAATTCTGGCGGCAAAAACAAAGTAATATCGTCATCATTATAACCAACTTGTAAGTCTATGTCAGTTAAAATAATTGGACGTTTTAAGATGCTTGGATTAGCAATAATAAAATCAATTAAATCCGCAGTTTTCATACTATCGATATCGATATTGCTTTCTTTAAAGATTTTGGATCTCGTAGAAATGATGTCTTCAAAACCATTTTCGCTATTAACCAACATTCTAAAGATATCTTCACGAGAAATTTTATTAGTAAAAATATTTTTTTCTACATATGGTATATTATATTTTTGAAAATACTTTTTTACTTTTCGACAAGACGCACAACTTGGCGATGTATATAATGTAATCATTTTATCACCTTCCACACACTAAACAGTGAGTTTTTCCTCATTTTTTTTATTTTAACACGTTTAAGGTCAAAAATAAAGATATTTAAGCAATATTTTTCAATTTTTTACAATCTTATTTTAAACTATTTACATTTAGTATTTTTGATAAAATAAGATCCCTTCTTGCATTTTCTTAAAAAGATAGTATAATATTAATGTTAAAATAACATCGCCCCTTTTGAAAGGATTGATATATATGGCCATTTTTTTATCAGGCGTAAAACCAACCGGAATTCCTACTTTAGGTAATTATATCGGCGCATTACGAAACTTTGTTAAGTTTCAAAATGAGCATAAAGACGATTTGTTTGTATTTTTTGTTGCGGATTTACATGCAATAACTACTCCACAAGATCCGAAAGAATTAAAACAAAATATTCGTAATCTAGTGGGTCTTTACTTAGCTTGTGGATTAAACCCTGATAATATGATTTTATTTATTCAATCGGAAGTTAGTGAGCATTCGGAAATGGGATATGTGTTACAATCAGTTACTTATATGGGTGAACTAGAACGCATGACTCAATATAAAGATAAGGCCCAAAAACAGACTGAAGGTATTGCTTCGGCACTATTTACATATCCGGTTTTAATGGCTGCTGATATTTTGCTTTATGATGCAGAATATGTTCCAGTAGGTGATGATCAAAAACAACACCTTGAATTAACTAGAGATATAGCAATTCGTTTTAATAATAGATATGGCGAAACATTTGTAGTTCCTGAACCATTAATTGCAAAAACTGGTTCACGAATTATGGATTTACAAAACCCTAACAAGAAAATGGATAAATCCGCTGATAATAATAAGGGTTGCATCTTTTTGCTTGAACCTCTTGATAGTATTCGAAAAAAAATCAAAAGTGCTGTCACAGATTCAGAAAGCATCGTTCGATATGATGTCGAAAACAAACCAGGTATTAGTAATTTAATGACTATTTATTCTTCTTTAACAAATCTTACTTATCAAGAAATCGAAGAAAAATATCGTGGTATTGGTTATGGCCAATTTAAAGGAGATTTAGCTGAAATTGTTGTTGATGAAATAGCTAAAATCCAAAATAAATTCAACGAAATAATTAATTCTCCTTTATTAGACCAACTATTAGATGAAGGAAGACAAAAGGCTAGCCAAATTGCCCGCAAAAAGCTATGTGAAGTTTATAAAAAAGTTGGCCTTGGTCGTTTCTAAATTAGATAAAAATGGTGAAGAAAATCTTCACCATTTTTTTAATGCTTTATTAAGTAGTAATTTTTGCGGCCACGTTTTACAACTGTAAATTGATTGCCAATTGCGTTCTCTTTGCTAATAACAAAGTCAAAATCTTTAACTACCTCACCATTAATTGAGATTGCCCCATTAGTTAAAAATTCACGTGCTTGACGTTTGCTGCTTGCCGCATTCACCATTACTAATACATCAACAATATTTATATCTCCTTCTATCTCTACTGATGGAACATCTTTAAAGCCTTGAGCAATTTCTTCTACTGATAATTCTTTAATGTTACCACTAAATAATGCTTCTGAAATTTTTACGGCCTGTTCATAAGCTTCTCTACCATGAACAAATGTTACTACTTCACGAGCTAAAACTTTTTGTGCTTCACGAAGATGTGGTTCCGTTTTAACTTTTCCTTCTAAAGCATTAATTTCATCCTGAGTTAAGAATGTATAATATTTTAATAATTTAATTACATCATCATCGGCAACATTAATAAAAAACTGATACATTTCATATGGTGTAGTTTTATTGGCATCTAACCATATTGTTCCAGACTCAGTTTTTCCAAATTTAGTTCCATCAGCTTTAGTTATTAATGGCATAGTTAAACCATATAC
>LFRX01000024.1:2130-3610 GCA_001512985.1 Acholeplasmatales bacterium DTU056 | reverse complement strand
TTACTCCAAAAGTAATAAATTTCACCAAATATGATAACGATATTTATTTAAATATTCCATATCGTCAAGGTTATAAATTTGGTGGCTGGTATACAAATCCAGAATATTCGGGAGATCCTATTGTTTACATTCCATCTGGAACTGAGGAAAATATTGAATTATATGCTAAATGGAATGCATTAACAACATATACAGTTACTTATAATTTAGATGGAGGAACAATAGCAAATCCAATTTATAGTTTTATAGAAGAAAACCTACCAATTACATTACCAACACCAACAAAAGATGGTTATATTTTCCAAGGATGGTATACAAATTCAAGTCTCACTGGAAATCCAATAGTTAAAATTCCTTATCCAACAAATAGTAATGTTGTGTTGTATGCAAAATGGCAACTTGATACAATTGAAGAGTTTACAATTACACTTCATCAAGGGCGAAATTATACATATGCAGAACGTGACATTTTACTTACAGATTTATTAACAGATTTATATAATTATGTAAAACCAAGTGATAACTTAATGACGTTTATGCATGGTGAAGGAAAAACAAGTGGTTATAATGGAACATGGAATACATATAAAGATAAAATTTATGATGGGCCTAGACCATCTGCACCTGATGCAAGTAAAGAATACTTTGTTTACCAACCTCAATATTATGAAAAATGGATGCCATTCTTTGATTTTATAGATAGTTGGATTAATTCAATAAACGATACACAATACTTTTGGGGCAGTGGTACATTTACTGTTTTGTTAAGACTTAGTCAATACATTACTGGAACAAAACCGGCCCAGAACTGGACTGATGACAAAATGAGAGAAATGCCTACATTCCCACCAATTGTTATTAATTATACAAACCAAAGTTCAACTATTGTTTTACCAGCTCTTAATGTAAATGGTAAAACATTCTTAGGATGGTTTACTGAACAAAATGGTGGACAACAAGTTACACAAGTTCCTGCAGGATCAACTGGTAATAAAGTGTATTATGCTCGTTGGGCATAATTTATTGCGATAAGTTATTAGAAAACGCGAAGTGTTTTATATGAACGCTTCGCGTTTATTTTTTAATTGTAAATGTTTTAGTTTGAATTTTTCTTGTTAAGCATTTAAAAATATTGTATGATATTATTAAGATTTGGTTTAAAGGAATGATTAAGAGTATGGCAAAAGATGTATTAAAAAAGGTGTATCAATATATTATCAAAACAATGAATGGAATGGCTTATGGTTTATTTTCTACTTTAATTATTGGGACCATTATATCTACATTTGCCAATTTATTAAATTCTAATAATCTTTTAACTTTAGCAGATCTCCTAAAAACATTAACAGGTGTCGGTATTGGTATTGGTATCGCCTGGGCATTAAAATTAGACGGATTAAAATTAATTGGTGCGGCGATTGCTGGGGGGATTGCATCTGGGTTAGTGTTTGGTAAGCCAGGTGATCCAGTTGTTATTTAT
>LFRX01000024.1:0-2048 GCA_001512985.1 Acholeplasmatales bacterium DTU056 | reverse complement strand
ATGGGAATGATTTTAACTGCTCCAATTTCATCTGCCGCAATCGCCATCTCAATCAACCTAACAGGTCTTGCTGGTGGAGCGGCAGTTGTTGGTTGTTGTACCCAAATGCTTGGCTTTGCAGTGATGAGTAGAAAAGATAATAGTATTGGCGAAGTTATTTCGATTGGAATTGGAACTTCAATGTTACAGTTTAAAAATATCTTAAAGAAACCAATAATATGGCTTCCAACGATTATTGTCAGTGCTATTCTCGGCCCCCTTTCTACAATACTCTTTAAAACTCAAACTGATAGTACAGGTGCTGGTATGGGAACCTCGGGGTTAGTTGGACAATTTGGAACTTTTAATTTAATGGGGAATACGAAAGAATTTTGGTTAAGCGTATTAGTTTTACAAATCGCTTTACCGATAATTTTAGTATGGATTGTAGATATTGTCTTTAGAAAGAAAGGTTTAATAAAAAAAGGTGATCTAGCTTTAAAAGAACAAGGAGAAAATTGATTTCTCTTTGTTCTTTTTATTTTTTTTGCAAAATAAGGTCAAAATTTGCTTTATTTTGGTATTATGGTATTGATAGATATTAAATTAGGTGGAAGTGTTAAAAACAATATAAAAGAAAATTTTTACAAAATAAATATTTGTAATATTTTGCAAACGCTTGACTTTTACAAATTGACTTTTGGGGTGGGGTAGTATATAATTATGTTGGGTGTTTAAGAATACAATACTTACAAAGAGGAGAAGCTATGAGAAAAATAATTGTTGCTTTGCTGATGTTTGGACTTTTTTTTGTTTTAACAGGATGTGATTTTGATTGGGAGTCGATTCTTGATGAATTGAATGGTAAAAAAAGTTATAACATTGAGTATGTTTTGAATGGTGGAACGATTGATGAAAATATCCCAACCACTTATCGGGAAAATGATCTTCCACTAACATTGCCAATCCCAACCAAAGAAGGACATATTTTTATCGGATGGTTTAATAATATTGATTTTGAAGGTGAAGCAATTATAGAAATTGCTCAAGGAACCAAAGAAAATCTTACCTTTTATGCTAAGTTTGAAAGAGTATATACAATAACTTATTATGTTAATGAAGGCACTTTACCTGAAGATGCTATTATTACTTATACCAAAGATGATTTACCAATTGTTTTACCAATTCCATCGCGCGAAGGTTATACATTTGATGGATGGTATCGTGATAGTGAATATAGTTTTAAATTAACCCAAATTAATAATCCNNATTTTAAATGGAGGAACTAATCATCCAAATAATCCAACAACATATACTGAAAATCAATTACCTATTGCCATCTCAATGCCGACCCGTGAAGGATATATCTTTATGGGATGGTATTTAACACCTGATTTTAGTGGTGAAAAAATTACCGATCTTTCAAAAGAAACAACCGGTGATATAGTTATATATGCTAAATGGGAATTAGTAGGATTAGAAACAACTGTATATTTAGTGGAGATTGCGGAACATTCGAGATTGCAATCTGATTATGATTTAGCTAAAAATGCCATTGAAGCTTTACCAGATGATCCACAAAAAGAGGAATTATTAGAACGATTATTACAAATCGAAATAATCGAAGATGATGTCATTCGTGACGACTCAACAATCATCGACTAATGGAGGAACAATTTATGAGAAAAATTAAACGATTTTTAATTATCGTCTTATTAGTTTTATTCTTTGGTATTTTTAGCGGTAACAAAGCAAGTGCTAATTCTTTAGTTCCATTAGTAATTAATGATAAAAATATCAATTATTATGGAACCCAAACACAAATTATGATTCCGAGTGAATATATTCATCAAGAAAGAGAATTTAGGGCTGCATGGGTTTCTCGTTATGTTAGTGATATTGGAGATTTAACTAGTGAAATACAATTTAAAAATAGTTATTTAGCAGTTCTTGATCAATTAGAAGAGTACAATATGAATGCCATAATTTTTCATGTACGTACTCATCATGATGCTTTTTATCGTTCTAGTCTAAATAAACAATCAGGTTATGTTGGAAATGTCAATCAA
>LFRX01000051.1 GCA_001512985.1 Acholeplasmatales bacterium DTU056 | reverse complement strand
TTCTTCGATACGATTAGTAACTAAATATTCGTTATTGTTTTCTTTAATATATTTAATGATTGTGTCATTCACAACATATGAAGAAAGTAAAGTATCTAAATTATCGTCATCATAGAATGGTTGAAGATTTGGCTCATAATTGTTAATATCACCATCTGGAATCATAACTTCTAGTGCTTTTACTAATCGTCTAAACTCTCCTTCTTCACGTAAACGAGTAACAACTAATGTATCTCTAGCAACATCAGAAGTCTCAATGTGATGATAAATTGTTTCTAGTAATACCATCGATGATGAAATAGTATCTAAGTTTTCTTCATCATATAAAACTTTCAAATCAATGTCTAGATTATAAACATCACCATTCTCAGGAACAATAATCTGCATTCCCTTTACTAGTGCTTTTAATTCTCCAGTTGGTCCATACCATTCATCATCATATTTTTTTAGATGTGATGGAATTATTAAGATTTCATATAATTCGCCTTCTTCAGCGGATAATTTATAAATTTGATTGATTAATGAGTCGCTCATTATTTGCGACTTAAGAATAACGTCTAAATCAGTATCACTCATAGTTAAAATATTATTGATATTTAAATCTGGATTGTTAACATCAAAGTCTTCACCAAAAATCAATTTAAAACTACGGATTAATTTTCGTAATTCGCCTTCTTCTTCACTATCATACCAACGTGGATCATCAACATCAAATTGAACTATTAATAAATCTTCAAGTTCTCCGCCAGGACTTGATAAATCAACTAATTTTTGACGAAGACTATCGTTAATAATTAGTGAATCTAATAAAATAGTAATATCATTATCAGTTAATGTTGTTAGACGGTTAAAGTTTATGTCATCTCCTGGTTGATATTCTTCGCCCATTAAAACCCCTAAACCTTTTATAAGTTTTCGTAGTTCGCCGTCCTTAGTACGAACATCACCTTCATATTGATCATACCAGCGTGGATCATTTTTACTCAAGTTAACAACTAAAATACCATGTAAATCCGCACCTTCTTTGGTATATTCATAGAAATAATTTATCATTGCTTGAGTTATTATTTCTGATTCTAAAATGACATTAATATCTTCATCACTAATACCAAATAAATTAGATATATCTCCACCATATGTATAAACAATACGAATTGATTGTAAAATAGCATTAATTTCTCTTTCAGTCCAAACGAAATCATTTTTAACAGTAATATCTAAATCAACATCGCTTTCAGAAACAAGTGTTGTAAAAATCGGAGTTAAATTACTAGAAATTATTTTCGAATTGGCCATCGCTTCGGCAAGCTCACTCAATGTCTCTTCTCTAGCATTAGCGAAGTCGATTTCACCATTTGCCATTAAATCTTTCGCAATTCTAGCAACCGTAAAGATAGAATATAACTCATTTTCAGTCCATTCGAAATCATCTTCAATTGTAATTTCTTTTAAGAAACTAATGTCTTGCTCATTTATTAACCCTTGGACAAATGATGTTAAGTTTTGTGAGATTAAGCTAGATTCAGACATATATTTGGCCATTGCAAGAGTCGTAGCTTCAGTAAGCAAGTTTTCAAAATTAAAGTTTTCATCTGCAGCACCATTGGCCATTATTAATTTACCTAGTAATAAAATCGAACTAATTTCCCGACCGTTCCAATTTACATTTTTCACTGTTTGACGATCAATGTAATTTGCTACTTCATCAGGCAATAAGTTTTCTACAACATAACCTATTACCGCTGGGGTAGTTTTTTGGACTAATTGTAAATTGTATAAAGCATTAGAAAAAGCAATAATTTTTTCGTCTTCAATTTGGTCAAATGGAATATCTTTAAGTTTAGTAGTACGAACTCCTAAATTATGAAATGCTTCGTAAAGATTTCCTAAAGCGGTAAATTCTTGTTTAAATGAAATATTACTTAAATCAACTTCTTCTGAAGTAAAGATTTGTTTTAGTTGCTCAATCTCTAATACTTTATTTAAGGCAATTGGACCAACAACATTAACTAATTGTAAATTGCCAAGTTGTGTAAAGGTTCCTTTTACCCCTTCTACATCTAAATCCATAAAATTTATTTCTTTCAATTTCGTTGTATCAATATTTAATGAATAAAGTGCATTATAAACATTTCCTAAATTTTTAAATTCCTGTTTAAAATCTATTTGCTTTAAATTTATTTCATCTTTATTAACTAACTCTTTAAATTGTGGTTGTTCAAGTAAAATATTAATTCCAACTGGGGCTAAGATATTTACTAATTCTAATTCACCTAAATTATCAAAAATTCGCGATACCCGAGTTGGCTCAAAACCTAAAAAGTTTTGATTTTGTAAATTGTTAAAATCAACTAGTTTTGCTACATCGATGGCTACATAACCGATATTTTTTATTTCGTTTTGGTAATTAAGCTTTAATAGTTTTTGATAATCATGCGTACTAATTTCAAACCCTTTTAAGTCCACAATATTAGTATTAAATAAAACTTCTACTCCTAGTGGAAATATGACATTTATTAGTTTTAAATTAGATAATCGGTCAACATAATCTATTAATTTTTGTTCTTCTAAACTTAAAACTTGATTTAAGATTTTTTCATTTAAATCAATATCGTTTGTGACATCGGTTAATAATTCGAATAAATTAATTAACTCTTCTCTTATATAAATACGTTTACTATTAAATTCTAAGTTAAATGTTAAATCATATAAAACTAAATCAATTGGTTTGTTTTTAATTTTAATTACATTGTATGTTTTTCCAATAAAACTTTCTCGATATGCATCAACAACTTCATTCACAAATCCAAATTCATTTGAATCTTCTAGTGGTAATAGTTGATAAGTATTTTCGCTTTCAGAAGTTTCTTGTAACTCTTTTTGGATTTCTAAAAATTCAGTTGCTGGTTTTAAAAGCGAACTAACCCCCGCAAACAATATTGCATAAAATAGGACATGAACCCCGCTATGCACTAAGCCAATTAATGCTCCAATCAAGCGGTTAATTAGTCCTTTTTTTTGTTTCTTTCTAAAGAATAACCAAAAGACAAATGTAATAATTGGAAGCACAAAAAATGATAAGATTAAAATTATAATAACCCATACATGTTTAGATAAAAAGTCAACCACGGTTGTCAAAAAACTATATGTTAAAGTATCCTCTTCTACTAATGGCAATAAATCTGGATTATTTTGACTCAAAAATTCAATTAATTCTGCTTTTGCACTAAAACCATTTATTTCTTGTTTTAATGCTACATTTAGTATCAGTGGATACACTAACACGCCAATTAATACAAAAAAGGCAAAAAATATAAAATAAAATAGTGCTTTTTGTTTCCCCCTGATGAACCCTACTAAAGCTCCGTATCCAAGTATAATTAAGAAAAAGATTGATATTAATTCGGAAAATGCTGGGGAACCTGGCAAATTAGTCATATGCGTTCCTCCTTAAAAAGAAAATAGGAATTTTTGTTTAACTAATTATATCACACTTTCTTATAATTTTTTGAGTAAATTTTTAATTTTCTTTTAATTTATGCTAAAATAACTATACAGTAGGTGATAAATATGGCCAAAAAAATTGATTTTTTAACGATAAAACCTTATGATAATTTAAATATTTTAGAGGAATTAAAAGAATTATATCAATTATCTTTTGATGATTCTGGTCCATATATTGATTATTACTTTGAAGAAAAAGTTAAAGACTTTCAAATTAAATGTCTCAAAAAAGATAATCAAATTATATCATGTCTATACTTAAAACCCCAACAATTATCCTATCACCAAAAAGTAACCAATAGTTTTTTGGTGGTGGCGGCGAGCACGCATCCTCAATATATGCATCAAGGATATATGAGGTTATTAATGACTAATGTTTTAAATGAGTTATATCATCAAAATATTCCAATAGTTACTCTTCATCCATTTAATGATAGTTTTTATCGTCAATTTGGTTTTGTTCCATATTCTTTTTATAAGATTTATGAAACTAAAAAATCACTTGCTTACACTTTCGAAAAAGCAACCGGCAAAGATACTCATATTTTATACAACTTATACCAAGACTTTGTTAAAAACTATCCAATATATCATTTGCGTTCAAAAGATTATTTTTATTATCGTCTAAAAGAACTGCAAATTGATAATGACCATATTTATATAATTAAAAAAAATAACCACCCATGTGGTTATTATATTACGGTTGATGACATTATTGAAGAATATTGTTTTTCTGATGAATTAATATCTAAAAAGGGAAATTACATAGAACAAATTTCCGATTATACAGGTCAAGTTTTAAATATGGCACGAATTATTAATCCATTATATTTTCTAAGTATTTATCCTTATAAAAGTACTTCTTTTTCAATGACATTCAAAATAACCGACCATCTAATCCCCGAAAACAATAAAACTATAACTTTGACAATTAAAGACAATCAACCAAATATTACTAAAGGCGAAAATCCGCAATTCACTATTACTATTAGCGAATTATCATCCCTATTATTAATAGGAAATATTACTAATAATCCTCATCCATTTTGTCAGTTGTTTAGCAAGCAAACTAACCTATCTTGGGAAAAATATTAATCCACTTTACAGTGGATTTTTTTATTGTGTTACAAGTTCTAATTGTTCATTTGGTACACTAACAACTTCTTCTTTAGTGATGTTAGGTTTTGTGTTAATTTGCTTAGCTTGATCGATAATAATACTAATTTCATTTAACATTTGGAAGGTATCTTGATGGGCTAAAAAATAATTATTATTGCCAAATGGACTATCATAATATTTACTTGCGATTGAAATTACTTTTTGGTTGTAAAACTTATTATAAACTTCTAATAAGAAAATTTGTTTTTTACGAGTTAATAATGCAAATACTTGTCCGGCTATCCCTGCACCTAAAAAGTTAAAACAAATAATAAATAACAATAATGAAAAGTTTATTACTGAATACACTAACAATCCTAACATTAATAAACTAAAAATTAATAAACCAACAAATAAAAATATCTTACTTTTTAAAACTATTTGACTATACTCAATCACAAACTTATTGATCATTCGCAATGGATACTCATCGATTTTTATTTGGGTTAAATTAAAACGATTTATTGATAATAAAATTAATCGCTTATTAGTAACGATAACATTTAACTCTTTGTGTTTTGATGGATATTTAAAAGCTTGATAATATTTGTAAATAAATTCATTTTCGCCTAATATTAATAAGTTTTCTAAATGATCTAAGTTCATCATAAATATCCCTCACTTGTTAAATTCTAGTAATATTATTACCATTTTTCGCCTCTATATACAAAAAAAGGAATCACTTTGATTCCTTTACTGTTATATTGTATTTATGTATGTATTTAATAGGTCGATATGATTGTTTGGCTTTTCTTAAGCCCTCATCGCCTAAATCTTCCTCACGGTTAACATAAACAAGATCTTCACGATGTAGATGTTTTAAAAACAAATTATTAATTACTGCATACGAACCATGATATTTTCTTAGGGCTTTTTCAATATGAACGAAGACAGTATCACCAATAACTTCACCAATTGCAAGTGCAACAACTTTCCCATCAACCTCTAATATCCCAGCAATCTGCTGTAATTTAAATAAATTACTTACTAAGTCATATGTTTTTTCTACTTCATATTTAAAAATCGGCGCACAAATTCTCTCGTTGGTTTCTTCCTTGTATTCATCTAAAAACTCAAGAATTTGAGGGATATCATCTGGTGTTACTTCTTTGTATGAATAGTTTTTATATAGTCGATAAAATTTATTAATATGATTGCGTTGACGTTTATATTTAAGTCCTTTTAAATTAATTAAATCAGTAATATTATACACATAATCAAAATACTCAGGATTAATGATTAAACAAAAATCATCATCAATCTTTCCAATTGCTTCTTGAGTTACAAAAGCAAGATTTAACTTTTCACCTTGAGCTAGTGAATAATAATTTAAAAATCTAATTTGTTGTTCTAAATCATCATCACCGAGGGGGATTAAATATCGAGTTTTACCTTCAAATAATCCTCTAATATATAAGTTATTTTGATGGATTAAATATTCATAATTAAAGTAATCTCGCCAGTGATAAAGTGTACCAACTGTTAAATCACAGATTTGATACTTTTGTTTTTGTAAATATGGCATTAATTCGTGAATGTTTGTGATGTCAATTTTTGTAAACTTCATGTCTAAATCATTCTCCTACTAGTATCCTCGCTTTGCTCTTCTCTTATCTTTCAAGATTAAAATATATAAGAATAATGTTAGTAATGAAAATATAATCAATAAGGTAAGGATTAATCCTTTATTTTGTAAAATCGATAGACTTAACAAATTGCCAAGCCAAGGAATTACAAGAACAACTTTTCCTACTACATCATCAAAATCTACTTCCTCAGTTGCAACTTGATCACTCTGAAGTGATTTATATTTATCACCCATAGTAATATAAATTTTTTCATCTTCATTAATTTCAATAATCCGATGTGTTATTCGATTAATTGAACCATCAACTGAATGGTAAAACGTAATCACATCGCCCTCTTGATAGCTACGTTGTTTTTTAATGATAATTGCATCTTTATCTGTAAATGTCTCTTCCATACTTTCACCAACAACAACTAACATACTATAACCAAAAATAGATGGTGTGTTAATTGTTCCGATGTTTGAAAAATAATTAGGTTATACAATGTCACGATGATAAATAAAGTTACTAAAATGCGTCCTATGAAACTTAAAAATCTTTTCATATATTAGTTCATTTCCTTCTATAAACTAATTTTAGTATAACACTTTTAAATAATCTTTGCAAATTATATTACCTGCTTACTAAGTCTTTAAATGAAACTAATTCTATATTATTTTCCTGAATAAATGTTAAAATTTCATCACTAGTTAAGATCGCTAATTCTTGTTTGCGTTTTTCATTATAAATACTTATATCTACTAACTCCTGACTCATATATCCTGGATGGGTCATAATTTCAAAGATTCCATCATGTTCTTTAGTTAAAATTTTTTGTAACTGTTTTAGCGAAACCCTTTTATCATAAAATGAACAATCGACAAAAACAGGCATTTTAACTTGATCATGATATTTACTGTAATTTACTGTTCTGACTGCTAAATTATATTTTTTTGCTAGATTTATTACAATATCAGAAATTCCATCTAACATATGAATATGATGGTGTGAATCAAGATGTGTTGGTTTTATACCAAAATCATAACATTTTAGGATTTGTGCTTCTAGTTCTTGTTCTATTTGCATTAAGATTTCATCAGTTAAAGGTTTTTTTCTAANNTTTTTTTCTAACATCAAATCGCTTATTATCATCAAGATATAATAAAGGAACTTCATGTCTAGGAAGGACTGTTGGTCCCTTAGTTAGATTCAAATGAACACCAATATTTTTAATATTGTATTTGTTTGCTAATTCTACAGCATGTCTTGCTTCAGGCATATTCACCATTAAAGTTGTACTACTAACAATTCCCTCAGTCATTGCAATAACTATTCCCTCATTTGTACTTCTTGAGAGGCCGAAGTCATCTGCATTAATAATTACTTTTTTCATTTGCAATCTCCTTTATTAGTATTTTCATCATTATTATAACATAAATCAAAAAAAATCTATTAATCAAAATGATTAATAGATTTTAATTATTAGCCTAAGCGATCATTTCCAAAGTAAAAAATCGCGATTGTTCCAAGGCCAGCATGAGAGCCGATTACTGGACCGATGAAGTTAATTAAGATATGTCTAATTGGAATTTCATTTAAAATCTCTTGTTTTAATTGAATTACTTCTTCATAACAATCAGCATGAGAAATATAAATGATTTGTTCTTCTGGATTTTCAATTGTTTCTTTCATCCGTTCAACTAATTTTTTTAACGCTGTTCTTCTTCCACGTGATTGACCTGTTTGAACTAATTTGCCATCTTTATCAACATGAAGTATGGGTTTAATTCTTAATACTGTTCCTAATAATGCTTTTGCTTGTGATAGTCTTCCACTTCGTTTTAAGTGATGAAGATCACCAACAGTAAATAAGTGACATACTCTAAGTTTATTTTCTTCAACCCAAGTTGCTACTTCATCTATAGATTTTCCTTCAAGACGAAGATTTGCGGCATGGGTTAATAGTAGGCCTTGCCCCATCGAAGCTGAAAGCGAATCAACAATCACTATTTTTCGATCTGGATACATTTCTTCTAAATCCATTCTTGCAATCAAACTAGAATTAAGGGTTCCTGATAAAGCAGATGAAAAACCAATATATAATATATCTTTTCCTGCTTTTAAAAACGTTTCAAAAAATTCTTTAAACTGTTCTAGATTAATCTGACTAGTTTGAGATATTTTTTTGTTTCTAAGTAAATCATAAAATTCCTTATGCTTCATATCTCTTTCATCTAAATGATTGTAATAAACATTACCTTCAATTTGAAATGATAATGGTATTACATTAAGCTCTAACTTCTTGGCTATTTCATGTGGTAAATCAACACATGAATCTGTACAAATAACATAATCTTTCATATTAATCCTCCTAATATTTTTTTACATAAATTTATATCAAAGATTTTTCTTACTTACATTGTATGATATTTTTCCCAATATACCTATCTACTAGCATTAAAATCACTATACTCTTTAAAACCTCATTAGGAGAGTTTCATAATTCGACTCTCCTAATATGAGAATCAATAATTTTATTATTTGATTTTAGTTTTTTGTATGGTAAAATGAATATATGGATAAGGAAGCAAAATTACGGGAGTTAATTGGTGAAAATTTAGCATATTATCGAAAACTAAATAATTTTACTCAACTTGAACTTGGTGAATTATTAAACTATTCGGACAAAACTATTTCTAAATGGGAGCGAGGTGAAAGCTTACCAGATATCATTATCCTACACAAGATTTCTACGATCTATGGGATAACCTTAAATGATTTAGTCCGGACTAAAAAAGTTAAAATTAAAGTTCACCGTATTCGTTCTAAATCACTAATTACTCTAATGAGTGTTGGATTATGTTGGTTAGTTGCGACGATCTGTTATGCATTACTAGGAATCTTATTGCCTGAGCTAAATAATACTTGGTTAAGCTTCATATATGCAATTCCAGTATCAATGATCGTCCTAATTATTTTTAGTGCTTTGTGGGGAAATAATTTACATTTATTTTTATCAGTATCTGTCCTGATTTGGACAGTACCACTTTCTATTTATTTATCGATAGATGTTGAGAGATTATGGTTATTATTCTTAATTATTATACCCCTACAAATCCTAACTATTTTATGGTTTATCTTTAAAAGGGGACAAAAAAGGGACCATTAGCATTATTAATTAAACAAATGATGCTAATGGTCCTATTTCCTTTAAAAACACCATAAATTTCCTGTATAATCGTTTTAAATGTTTCTATGTAATAAAGTTTAATACTCTTAAAAATTCGTAGTATAAACAAAAAATGCAATTTATAAATAATTATAAATTGCATTTAGGTTCAGCGATTTTTTTTATTTTCGTAATGACTTACTTGAGGCTTGAAATAAAACTTATTCCCCTTGGTTTATTATTGAATGCAAGATAATCTTTCACAAAATCGTTTTAGATTCTGATATAAACTCACTTCTTCAANNGGTATACGAAACATTATCAAATCCCTCTAAGACCATGTCTTTTAAAATTATTAAATGATCAGTATTGGTTACACGTACAATCCGATGATTCTTACGTCGCAATTCCTCAACGGATTGATCCAATTCAATTTTACCATTATAGATTAAAATTATGCGACTACATATTTTTTCAACTTCGCCTAATCTTAATAAGTTTTCTAAATGATCTAAGTTCATCATAAATATCCCTCACTTGTTAAATTCTAGTAATATTATTACCATTTTTCGCCTCTATACACAAAAAAAGGAATCATTATGATTCCTTTTATTTATTATCTAAATAATTAAATAGATTTGATTTTTAATGCTTTACTAGATTCTATTTGAATAAAATGATCGAAATTAAGATTAAATAATTGTTCCATTTTTTGATTACCTTGATGAAGTTTTTCATCCCGTATATAACCGTTAAATTAATTGCATAATGTAATAAATTTTTACGCATTAACTCATTTTTTTGATCTAAATAATTTATATATGCTTGAAATAAATAATTTTTCATAGCAAAATTTTTCGTTCCAATAAAACTAACCCAACTTTTAAAATGACTAATTAATTTTCTTTTGACTTCTTCACTAATTATATCTTTATCAATTAAACAATAAATTAATGTGTCTAATGTCGTTATATAAAATAAAAATGTAATTTAAAATCACTAGTAAAAATATTATTAACTACTTTATTCATTAATTCTTTTGAGACATTATGATTAACTTCAATATATAAACTATAAATAGCTAGATGATAAATACTCCATAGTTGATTAAAGTCAAATGAATTAATTGTTACAGTAAGATTTTCAAGATATTGAAGCGGATCATTTTTTCCCGTTAAATATTCATATTTATCAATATACGCTTTAATCAACTTACCATATAAATTATCACTTGATTTAAATACAAGGACCTATCTCTGAATTGTTAGTTTTTGAATTAGTAGTTACTTCTTGG